>NZ_BJCE01000077.1:0-21998 GCF_005402885.1 Sphaerospermopsis reniformis | reverse complement strand
CAAGGGTTTTGAAGGGTATACCGGAAAAAGTGTGCATTTTTTGGGATTTCAAGAGATGGCAAAGAAATTTTCCAATCTCCTCCTGACTCCTGACTCCTGACTCCTGACTCCTATGCCCTCACGGAAATACTTTCTCAGCAACCCCTAATTAAAATATCATTGCAGATGAAGATCAAATTATCTGAATATGGAGCAATCTCAATCTTCTTCTTTGTATCATCAAGACTTCTATTGTTGGACACAACAACAAGCTAAAGCTTTAGAAGAAAGGCTAGTTTTAGAATTAGACTGGCAACATTTACAAGAGGAAATTCAATCTTTGGGAAGGCAGGAATATCGAGAATTAGCAAGTCGTTTGGGTGTATTATTAGGTCATCTCTTAAAATGGGAATATCAACCGGAAAACCGTTCTCGCAGTTGGTTTTTAACAATTAGAGAACAACGTCGCGCTATTCTGCGACATCTGCGACAAAACCCTAGTTTAAAATCTCGTATGGAAGAAGCTATGTTAGATGGTTTTGAAGCAGGAGTTGATTTAGCTTTACGGGAAACTAATTTACCGTTAAGAACTTTTCCCGAAAATTGTCCTTATTTATTTGATGATATTATTGCTGATGATTTTTTGTGTGATACCAGTCAGGACTGGAAAGGATAATTTTTGAAGATGCTCCAGTTATAAGTTATATCACTAAGAGAATTTATCAAGCGATCGCTTGGCAAAATCTCAAGGCAAAATAGAGAAACAGCAAACACCAAGAAGGTATTTATGGAAATTTCACCATACATCAGCATAGACCCTGCTATTCATCACGGCACACCCGTTATCAGTGGTACTCGTGTCCCAATTTCTATTATCATTGGTTCTCTTGCAGGTGGCATGAGCAAAGAAGAAGTTATGGAAGAATACGAACTTACTAAAACTCAAGTCGAAGCGGCTCTTAGCTATGCTGCTGATTTGGTTAGACACACTGAATTTACTGCCTTGGGAGCATAAGCTGTGAATTTTCTAGTGGATGAAAATATGCCACATAGGGGTTGCTGAGAAAGTCTTTTCGTGAGGGCATAGGAGTCAGGAGTCAGGAGTCAGGAGGAGATTTGAAAATTTCTTTGCTATCTCTCGAAATTCCAAAAAATGCACACTTTTTCAGGTATACCCTTCAAAACCCTTGCACTTTTTTCCTCTTTATCAGCGTGTAACCTTTGATATATCTGGGTTTTACATTTTTTCAGCAAGCCCCACATAAGTTTTTATGGGTTGTCTCTAAAAAAGCAACTTTGAAAGGGTGATTTATCATTCCTGTCCACACTTTACGCCGCAAATTTATAAACTGGAATTTGCATAAACCGAACTGGTTGAGTTTTCTGCAAAATAATTTGCTGTAACTGTTCAACAGTTTCAGGAGAAAAGAATTGCTCACCAGTTTCTATGTTGACTCTAGCTGGTACATTTTCGACTATAAAAAATTGACCATCTTTTTCTAATGAGTAAGTAACTCTTTGCTCTACAAAGTTTTCGTTAAAATTGTTATTCTGCATTACTTTTCCTCCTAGTAAAATCATCACTCCAGCGATGAGAGTCAGGCTCGTACACTGTAATAATTTTAATCAATGAACGTGACGGATAACTACATTGTACATGAATAGGGCGACCATTTTGGGTAAAACCATGAATTAGACAACTAGCTCCATACTTATCATTTGGATAATCTTCAATTATTTTTCCGTTTTGAATTGCCTTTTTAATTTCCTTGACTCCAATACCTCTGAGTATAGACTGATCAACTCCATGTTTAGAAAACTCGAATTGATCCTGAGAAAATTTCGTTTGTATTTCTTCAAGAGAAACTGACATTATTTTATCTCTTTGCTCAAGAACTTAACAATCCCAGAGGTTTGACTATTGTAAATTTTGTAAACCCATAGCAATTTTACTGTGTTTTTCAATTTGTCCCATTACCTGTTTTGCTCGTTGAATAACCACCGCAGGTAAACCCGCTAACCTCCCAGCTTCAATACCATAAGATTTATCAGCACCACCGGGTTGCACTTGATGTAAAAAGATAATTTGATCAGGCAATTCTTTCACCGTAACTTGATAATTTGCCACATTATTAATAATACTCGCTAACTCATTTAACTCATGATAATGAGTTGCAAAAATAGTTCTAGCTTTAATCTCCACTGCTAAATATTCTGCCACAGCCCAAGCAATAGATAAACCATCAAAAGTTGCAGTTCCCCTACCAATTTCATCTAACAAAACCAAAGATTTCGCAGTTGCATGATTTAAAATATTAGCAGTTTCATTCATTTCTACCATAAAAGTAGATTGACCAGTTGCCAGATCATCAACCGCACCCACACGGGTAAAAATGCGATCGCAAACTCCCAAGCGTGCCGACATAGCAGGTACAAAACTTCCAATTTGTGCCATTAACTGAATTAAACCCACCTGCCGTAAATAACAACTCTTACCACTAGCATTAGGACCAGTCAAAATAACCAAATCAGGGTAAGATGTATCCTTCTTTCCTTCCTTCCCTCTTCTCTTCTCTTCTTCCTTCGCTTCCTTCGTTCCTTCGTGGTTCATTCCTCCGTAATTCTTCCCACCTAACCAAGTAGAATTAGGAACAAAAAATCCAGAAGGTAAAGATTGTTCAACCACCGGATGACGACCATCAATAACCTCAACCTCCCGTCCCTCCACCATTTCCGGCCGACAATAACCCTGATGTACCGCTAACTCCGCCAACCCACATAATACATCAGCAGCAGCCACCGCACGGGAAATATTGCGAATAGTATCCGCGTGTTCAGCCACTTCATCCCGTAAAGCGGCAAAAATCTCATATTCTAGCTGATTTAAGTCATCTCGCGCCGTTAATATCCGCGCTTCTCGCTCTTTCAACTCAGGAGTAATGTAACGTTCCTCATTCGTCAACGTTTGCTTACGGATGTAATTCTCAGGAACTTGATCTGATTTAGAACGTGAAATACTAATATAATACCCAAAAGTCTTATTAAACCCGACCTTTAAATTAGGAATACTCGTTCTCGCTCTTTCATCAACTTCTAACGTTGCGATCCATTGTTGATCTGCTTCTACTGTCGCTTTTCTTTCATCCAATAGGGGATTTATACCAGGACGAATTAAACCGCCTTCCTTTAAATGATTAGGTGGTGATTCTACGATGTGCAATTGTATTTTTTTTGCTAATTCTTCCAGTACGGGAGGTACTTTTTGCAAAGCTTTTAAAAAAGGCGATCGCCCTTCTGCTGCTATGTTAGCTAATTCAGGTAAAAGAGAGATAGAATCAGCTAACGCGACTAAATCCCGTGCATTTGCCCTTCCTGAACCTGCGCGACCTGCTAACCTTTCTAAATCGTATATTTTCCTTAATAATGTTCGTAAATCTTGCCGTAAAGGTGTATTCTCAACTAATTCCTGAATACTATCTTGTCTAGCTTTAATACCTTTGATATCAAGTAGCGGTTGTAACAACCATCTTCTTAACGCCCGACTACCCATAGCGGTGCTGGTTCGGTTTAAAGCCCATAATAAAGAACCGTGAAATGTGCCATCGCGGACAGTTTGGGTAATTTCTAGGTTGCGACGGGTTTGATGATCTACGATGAGGTAATCGGTTAAGGTATAGGTGCGTAATAATTGCAGAGATACGGGGTTTTGTTTTTGGGTATCTTCCAGATATTCCAACAGTCCACCAGCAGCGCGGACTGCAAGGGGGAGATGTTCACAACCGATACCTTCGAGCGATCGCAATTTGAATTTCTGCAATATTTTACTTCTAGCTTCGGCTTGAGAAAAGGGAAGTTGCGATCGCAAACTATAACAAAATGTGGGTGGTAAACACTGAGGAAGGGAAGGGGAAGTTTCCCCCGGACGTAGTAAAGTACCTAAATTCGGTGCATTGGTGGGGAAAAGCACTTCAGAAGGTTGCAACCTCATTAATTCTTGGGTTAGGTGTTCTAAATCACTGCCTTGAGTAGTGAGAAATTCCCCAGTTGATATATCAGCATAAGCTAAACCCCAATGATTCACCGCAATTACCACAGCCGCTAAGTAATTATTGCGACTAGCTTTGAGCATTCCTTCTTCTAACAAAGTTCCCGGTGTGAGGATGCGGGTAACTTCCCGTTTCACTAAACCTACTGCTTCTGATGCGTCTTCAACTTGATCACAAATAACTACAGCATAACCTTTTTCTACCAACATGGTTGTGTAGCGTTCCCATGCGTGATGAGGTACACCAGTCATAGCTACCCGACCCACATCACCCCCGTGTTTACTGGTGAGGACTAATTCTAATTCTCTGGAAACGGTTACAGCGTCTTGAAAGAAGGTTTCAAAGAAGTCACCAACACGATACAGCAGCAACGCATGGGGGTATTTATCTTTCATTTCTACGTAGTGCTGATACATTTTACTCAGCTTGCTGCGGTCTTCTACCAGTTTTGTATCGCTGAGAGGTGTGTTTTGTGATTGGGGTTCTGGTGTGGTCATGGTAGATGCTGCGATTTTTGGCACTATTCTTGATGATAGCGTGATGTGGGGTGGTTGTTTAAGGTTTTTTAATTTTTTTTCTCACGCAGAGACGCAGAGGCGCAGAGAGAGACGCAAAGAGAGATATTATTATTTTTTGCGACTACTGCGACGGGTGGGTGAGGTTGGTGGTGGTGGTTCTTGAGATTTTAATTTATCATCATCAGTGAGAAATTCTACATGAAACCCTTTTTCACTATAATAATACCAACCTAAGACGACAATACTGGCATCACCCATAGAGGTGTTTTGTACAGCTTGGTTGGGAAATGTAGCAGCTAACTTTTTCAATCCTTCTGTTTCCCATAATACAATTTGTTCACGAAAAGCAGCCCAAGGACTTGTTTCATCAGCAGCAAAAATCATAATTTCTGCAAATTTTTCCGCAGATGTCCATTTATCGCCGGTTTTCGCTTGTGCAATGTGATTTCCGGTTTCAATAACTGTAGCTAAGGGAAGTATCAAAGTTGTTCCTTTTTTAATTTCTGTGTGAATTTTCTCATTTACAAGTTCAAAATCCCATTTATTATTACCCGCAGTTTCTTTACCTGGAACTTTTAACCAGACGCACAATAAAGAGGTATCTATTAATAAAACTTTTCTCATTTTTTTAAATTAATCCCCCAATTATACACCATGAGAAAGACTGCGTTCAATTGCGCCTTTTGTTGTCATTTGTCCCAAGGAATAAGAAGCAAATAATTTAGGGAAGTTTTCAATATCTTCTAATAAGGTAAGTTTACTTTCTCCGGTTTCTGAATCTCGATGTGCAACAACTACAAAAGGAACTATTTCTGAACCAAAAGCATCTAGTAAAGCTGGGTTATGGGTGGTTAGTAAAATATCAATATTGCGTTTACTGCCAATTTCTTTTAATATTTTTACTAATAATGCTGCACGGGAAGGATGTAAACCATTATCTATTTCTTCAATGACAATTTGACTACCTTCAGGACGGGTTAATAATGCTGTGAGTATTGCTAGAAATCGCAATGTTCCATCTGACATACTTCTAGCATCAATTTCTGTAATTTCTCCTGGTTTCCATTCTTCTTGACAGTACAGCATTGCATCTGTTTTCAGTCTTCCTACTGGTTCAGACCATACTTTTTTAATATCACCTTCTGGTAAATATTTAATATATTCAGATAGGGTATTTTCAACTTCTGATTTTTTATCGTCTGGTAATGCTGCTAATACTCCAGCAATATTTGAACCATCGCTTTCTAGGTTTTCAGAAAGTCGGGAATAGTCACGCATTGTAGATGGAATGGGATTAAGAGTTAACATATTTTCTAAATTAGATACCACAAACTCTTGAACTTTCTTTTTTGCGGGTAAGAATATATCTTTAACATCTTTACTAAAAACCATGTTACCTCCTTCAGTAGTGTTATATAGAATGTTGTTTTCAAATAAATCGCTCAAACTAAAACTATTACCTGTATTATTGAGATTACTTCTATTGTTGTGTCCTGTCTTTAAAGTAAACTTTTTTAAGTAAATCCCTTGTTCGTGATAATATAAATCACTTTTAATATCTTCTTGTAGTATTTGACAATCAGGGAATGTTTGTATTTTTACATTATATAAATAATCATCATCTTCACTTCCAATTAACACCTTTAAACTAAACTCTTTTTCACCATGTCTTGCAGCACCTTGAACACCACCACGAATAGCAGGAAGTGTTTTATCTCCTGCTAAAGCTGTTTCAACATTTTCACCATTAGCTATTCTTTGTAAAAATTCCAATGCTTCAACCACATTAGATTTACCACTTGCATTAGTTCCAATAAGTACAGTTAAAGGATCAAGGGGAAGTTCAGCATAACGGAAACTTTTCCAATTTTCGAGAATCAGTTTTTTCAGCATAATTAACAACAAATATATTTTAGTGATTTAATCATTGTAATATAAATCAAATGTTTTTATTCTATGTCAGTGTTTCTGGTTTATGGTGTTACTCCTAATCTTTAAGTATATGTTTGGTTGATAACATTTTTAGTTGTTATAGCAAATTATTACATAATAATACTTATTTAAAAACATGGTTGATGATTTTATGGGGTAATGGAGGCGATCGCTTTAAGTTGTTTAATTTTTTTCTCACGCAGAGACGCAGAGGCGCAGAGAGAGACACAAAGAGAGATTATCGGTTATTATAGATGGAAACAGGGTTAGAAAGATAACATCTTATGATTGGTAAGATTCTCCGTCAACGTTACCAGATTATCGAACAACTAGGTGCAGGTGGGTTTGGGGAAACTTACCTTGCAGAAGATTTAGATATTCCTGTTACTCCTAAACCGGTTTGTGTGGTTAAACGGTTAAAACCTACAGAAATTGATAAAGATAGTATTCGTTTATTTGAACAAGAAGCACAGATTTTATATAAATTAGGTCAAAATCACGATCAAATTCCTAAATTGTACGCCTATTTTCAGGAAGATGAAGACTTTTACTTAATTCAAGAATTTATTGAAGGTAAGGATTTAAGTAATGAAATTTGTCCTGGTAAAAAGTTAAGTGAAGCTGAAGTAATTCAACTTTTACGAGATGTTTTAGAAATATTGGTTTATATCCATGACAACAGAGTTATTCATAGGGATATTAAACCTGCCAATATTATGCGACGTAAAGATGGGAGGTTAGTATTAATTGATTTTGGTGCAATCAAACAAATTAATACTACTATTGCCATGAAATCAGATTACACTACCCGAACTATTCGTATTGGTACACAGGGATATATACCTATAGAACAAGCTATTGGTAAACCTAAATTTAGTAGTGATATTTATGCTTTAGGAATGACAGCAATTCAGGCATTAATTGATTTATCTCCTCGGTTATTAACAGAAGATGATAATGGCGAAATTATTTGGCTTGATCAAGTTGAATTAGGTGATAACTTAGAGAAGTTTATTTGTAAGATGGTACGTTATGAGTGGAAAGAACGTTATAGAAATGCTAAGGATGCTTTGGAGGAATTAAATCAAATTTTTAGAGTTGATAAACAAGAGAATATACAATCTGAAAAACCAACCCAATTAAGTGAAATTTTGGTTCACCAGAGTCATGAACTACCCAGTTTCGTAAGTAATGAAGAAGTTATTGAATCTGATGATGAAGCCATTGCTATTCAATCTGATCAATATGAATATTGGTATAATCAAGGTAATGATCTAAGAGCTTTACAGAAGTATGAAGAAGCTATCGCATCTTACGATAAAGCCATTGCCATTAAACCTGACAAACATGACGTTTGGTATTATCGTGGTCTTACTCTAAGAACTTTACGAAAATCTGAAGAAGCAATTGAATCTTTTGATAAAGCCATTGCCATTCAACCTGATCAATATGAAGTTTGGTTTAATCGAGGTTTTATTCTAAGAAATTTACAAAAATATGAAGAAGCCGTTGAATCTTTTGATAAAGCTATTGCTATTAAATTAGACCACCATGAAGCCTGGTATAATCGAGGTCTTATTCTAAGAACTTTACAAAGATATGAAGAAGCAATTGAATCTTTTGATAAAGCCATTGCTATTCAACCTGAATATACTCTTGCTTGGCATAAAAGAGGTAACATCTTAAAAACTTTACAAAGATATGATAAAGCGGTTTTATCCTATGATAAAGCTGTTGCCATTCAACCTAATAGAAATGAATCTTGGCATAATAGAGGTGATTGTCTTAGCAATCTACAAAGGCATAAGGACGCAATTGAATCTTATGATAAAGCCATTGCCATTCAGCCTAAAAATCAGATTTACTGGTATAAACGGGGTATGGCATTAGAAAAATTACAGAGGTATGAAGAATCACTGAAATCATACCAAAAAGCAATAAGTCTTGATCCATATTTTAAAAAAGCAATTAATAGTCGTAATAAATTATTAAAACAATTGGGGCGTTCCAGTTAGTAAATCGCAGTAAAAAAAAATTATGTTAGATTATACCATCACTTCTGGCAATATCTTTCAAGATTTAGGATTTGCTAATGCAGAAGAAAAACTAGCCAAAGTTAAATTAGCTTCTGTCATTGCCGATATTTTAAAACAACAACAAATCACACCAAAGCTGGACAAATTTTAGGTTTATAACTTGCACAAGTCAATAATTTAAGTAACGGTATTCTCAAAGAATTTACCATTGAAAATTTATTAAGTTATTTAATAAAATTGGGTCAAAATGTAGAAATCATGGTAACAAATCAACAAACGGAAACTTAGAGGATAAACTAATGCGTGAAATCAAATGTAACTTTTGCGGAAGTCCCCATTATGAACAACGCCAAATTGATTATTTATATCGCCATCAAGGACAATATTTATTAGTTCCTAATACTCCGGTGCAAATTTGTCTTGATTGTGGCATGATTTATTATGATGCCAAAATTTTGAAGAAAATTGAACAGTATTTTTTTGACATCTATCAAAATCATCAACAACCTGATGAATATTTATCTATTCCTACTAAGGTTTTTTGATAAGTGAAATAATTAGGTAAATTAGGAAATATATGCAAGCTGAAGAGTTTGATACTAAATTTGACAATGATGAAGATATCACTGAGTTTTTAGACCTATATCAAGCACGTCGTCCCAGTTATGAACAAAAAAGAGTGAATATTGATTTTCCTGTGTGGATGATAGAAGCATTGGAAAAAGAAGCAAAACGTTTAGGTGTCACTTCTGATTCTATACAGGACTTACGCAAAAGGAAACGAAAGTAGGGGTAATTCATGAATTACCCCTACGCAAGAATAAGGTTTTCAGTCACATCTTGCGTAAGTCCTACTATAATTAAATTATGGCTTGCTGAACGTCTTGATAAAAAGGTAATTACTGGTTAGTTTCATTAGTTATGAAACAACAAAAATGTTCCATTTTTAGGTTATGCTAGGAATTAAATACAATCATTAGACTAACAAACTGAGGTAAAAATGACAGATTTAGAAATACATGAAAAAATTAAACAACAAATATCCCAACTTCCACCAGAACAACTTTCCTTATTAAGTGAATTTCTCGACTCTCTCCTCACCAAAAACACCGTAAACCAAAAGCAATTACTCCGTATTTCTCCTATAAAAAGAGGCAAAAAAGCAGGTGATTTGTTACAGTATGCGGGAACTTGGCAAGGTGATGATTTAGAAGATTGTTTGCGTTTTGTTCAAGAAACCCGTTCTCAAACGCAGTTTTAATTTTTATTACTATCTAGGGGTTGCTGAGAAAGTCTTTCCGTGAGGGCATAGGAGTCAGGAGTCAGGAGTCAGGAGTCAGGAGTCAGGAGGAGATTGGAAAATTTCTTTGCCATCTCTTGAAATCCCAAAAAATGCACACTTTTTCCGGTATACCCTTCCAAACCCTTGCACTAATTTCTGTGTTTATCAGCCTCTAACCTTTGATATATCAAGGTTTTAGGTTTATTCAGCAAACCCTATCTATGTCTTATTTACTGGATACTAACCACTGTAGTTACATTATCAACGGTAATCCTCAAGTTACCAATATCTTAAAATCCTATGCTGGTTTAACAATTGGTGTGAGTATTATAACATATTCTGAACTGCTATATATGACAGAAAAATCAGAACTAAAATATCAAAATCTTAGTGCAGTTCAGAAATTTTTATCTCAAGTCGATCTGTATTTTCTGGATGAAGAAACAGCTATTATTTACAGTCGTCTCAAAGCATCTGTTTTTAATTATTTTGCACCCAAAGAAAAAAGCAAACGTCGTAGTTTCAAAATTGAAAATCTGGGATTTAGTGATCATGATCTTTGGATAGCAGCAACAGCTATTCAATACAATCTTACTCTAGTTTCTGCTGATAGCGATTATAGGCGCATTCATGAAGTAGAGAATTTTTCCCTAGAATCATGGATATAAAATGATGAAGCATTACGAAAAGCGCCTCTACTCAAGAGATTAACAAAAAATCACACTTTTTTATCCTCAAACAAATCTCACCTCACCTCTAAACCTTCCTTAACTTCACCCACAATACCATCAACATCATCAACCTTCTTCAACTCCCCCGCTTTCCAACTATCAGCAATATCTTTAATAAAACTAGCAATAGGAATCGCTACCAACAAACCTAAAACCCCGCCTAATTTCGCCCCAATTAATAAAGAAATTACCACCCAAACAGGATTTAAACCTGTTAAATTTCCTAACAATCTCGGTGCAACAATATTAGAATTAATTTGGTCAATTGCTACAGCTATAGCCGCAACTTCTACCCCTTCCCAAAAGTTCTCTAAAGCTACCAACAAACTCACAATACCAATACCTATTCCCGTACCAAAAGGGAAAAGAGAGAAAAACCCAATTGCAATACCAAATAATAACGCTAAAGGAATCCTTAAAGCCACAAATGCTAAAGTAACTGTGACAGCTAAAATCGCTCCTAAAGTCGCTTGTCCAATAAAATAATTTTGGAAATCTTCTTTTAATAAAGCTCTCACTTTTATGCTAATATAACTGGGAAACCATTGGTAAATACCATCCCATAATTTTTCACCATTTAATATTAGGTAAATAGTTAAAACGATAGCTAAAAGAAAATTCACTAAAAATCCAATAGTATCAAAAGCAAAACCCAAAATTTTACCGGTAAAAGATTGAAATTGACTGGAAATTTTTTCTAACAACTGCGTAGCTAAACCACTAATATTAACAGGTAAATCTTGTTGTGTAGCTGCCCAATTTAAAAAAGCTTGTAATTGTTGAGTTCCTGAATCTATCCAAACAGGAAGAATATTAACTAATTCGTTGAGTTGTTGAAAAATCAAAGGTACTAAAATTACACCAACTGCTCCTAAAATTACTATTGCTAAAAGCAGCACTCCTGCAATAGCTAAATTACGTGGTACTCCCTTTTGATTGAAAAATTTGATGGGATAGTCTAAAACAAAAGATAATAAAATAGCGACAGAAACAACGCTTACCAAAGGTTGAAAATATTGGACAACCTGAATTAATAACCATCCGTTCAGAATGATCAGAGGAAAAGCCAAACCAAAAGTTAACCAGCGGGGAAGTTTATTTACTATTTGCATAAAATACTATGATGATTCTCTCTACAATTTCTAAATAATTTCTTCTGTCACCTGTCACCTGTCACCTGTCACCTGTCACCTACTATAAAATCAAGCATAATTTTTTGGTGAGGAATACCTAAAGGCCTAAATTCTCCAGCTATTGCCGAATAATAACTACCCCTTTCAATATCTTCCCTTGTTAATAATCCCATATCCCAACCTTCATTTAAAACCAGTTGATCTAATCCTACTAATAATGGTGCTTGAAAAACATAACGAATAACTCTCTCATCGGAATAGATTCCAAATTTAACAAAAGAAGGTAACTCATAACTGATTTCTTCTTTTACTTCCCGCACCAGTGCTATTTCTGGGGTTTCATCTGCTTCTAAATGTCCACCGAATAAACCCCAACACCCAGCAGCAGCTATGGTGGGGATATTGTCCCGTAGCTGCATGAGATATTTATTGTCTTGGTAGAGAATAACAATCGCTACTTGTGGAATTTGATCATTCATATATTATTCTTCCTCTAAGTAAACTTCCCCAAACTCTTGCCCAGCCAAGGGAATACTTTTGTATCTTACCTTACCCTTTAATACTACCTCTTGTCCCACCTTTAAATTACTTTGATTAGTTACAACCCAAATTTTACCGCTGGCATCAGCAATTTGATATGCTTGCTGCTTGAGCAAAGGAGCGTGTTTTTCTATCTTTCCTTGGATGTAAACAGTAGCTTGATTATCCTGTGCTGGTTTAATTTCCTGAATTGGTGTAACATTTGCGCCAATCCTCAGATTTTGTAAATTCATTTCACCAGATTTACCGTTAGCACAACTACACAGTCCCACTACCAAAAAAAAGGCTAATCCTTGATGAAAAGATTTCAAAGAAGTACGTTGTATTTGTTGTTGAACAGCAAGCAATTGAGAGAATTTTTGCATTAATCCTTACCTTGTTACCAGTTTCTTCAAGTTTCTATTAATACTAGCTATGTTGCACTGATAAAAAAAGGCTTGAGGTCATCCTTTTATTCTTTATCCTTCAGTTGACGCAGTTAATCTGAGAAAATAGTTAAGGCAATAGGCGACTGGTGATTGGTGATTGGTGACAGTAAAAAGGCAAAAGGCAAAAGGCAAAAGGCAAGAGGCAAGAGGCAGGAGGTAAATATTTCTCCCCAGTCCCCAGTCCCCAATAACTAATAACTAATGACAATGGAAACAAAAACAGCGAAAATCCTTGATGGTAAAGCATTAGCCGCTAAAATTCAGAAAGAATTAGCTACTACCATCGCAGAAGTACAACCAAAAATTGGCCGATCTCCAGGTTTAGCAGTGTTGATGGTAGGAGATAACCCCGCCTCAGCAGCTTATGTCAGCAACAAAGAAAAAGCTTGTGCTAAAGTGGGGATTGCTTCTTTTGGTAAACATTTTCCCACCCACACCAACCAAACTGAACTAGAGGAAGTCATTGCAGAACTTAACCAAGATCAACGGGTAGATGGAATTTTAGTACAGTTACCCCTACCTAATCATTTGGATGCTATAAGTCTTTTACATAAAATCGCCCCAGATAAAGACGCTGATGGACTGCATCCAGTGAACTTAGGGCGTTTGGTGCGAACTGAGGCAGGTTTACGCAGTTGCACACCAGCGGGAGTAATGCGACTACTAGAAGAATATAAAATTCCCCTGGTGGGAAAAAAAGCAGTAGTAGTAGGACGTAGTATCTTAGTGGGTAAGCCAATGGCGTTAATGCTATTAGATGCTGATGCTACAGTTACCATTGCCCACTCCCGCACCCAAAACCTCAAAACCATCACCCAAAACGCTGATATTCTCGTTGCAGCAGCAGGTATTCCCAGATTAATCACTGCTGACATGGTGAAACCAGGCGCTGTTGTGGTAGATGTGGGAATAAATCGCGTCACCGATAGCAGTGGTAAAAGTCGTTTAGTGGGCGATATTGATTTTGCGCCAACTGCTAATGTGGCAGAATATATTACCCCTGTTCCTGGTGGTATTGGTCCAATGACAGTCGCCATGTTACTGCAAAATACCGTCTCTAGCTATTTGCGGACAAACAGTAACTAAGCAAATTTCAGATTTATGGAATCTAACTAAAATCCAAAATCCAAAATCCAAAATCCAAAATCCAAAATCCAAAATCCAAAATCCAAAATCCAGTGAGTGTTTCTGCTCCTCTACACCGTAAAATTGTCACACATATCACCATAAACCGAAAATTTTAGGAATTGAAGCATGGTAGTAACAGATAACTTGCAAAAGACATCAGAACCAGCCAGGTTTAACCTCGCTGCCTATCTCAAAGAACGACAAAGGCTTTGTGAGACTGCTTTGGATCAATCAATTCCTGTCGTTTATCCAGAGAAGATTTACGATGCTATGCGCTACTCCCTCTTAGCAGGAGGTAAGCGTGTACGTCCTATCCTATGCCTTGCTACCTGTGAAATGATTGGTGGCAGCATTGAAATGGCCATGCCAACAGCTTGTGCTGTGGAAATGATCCACACCATGTCTCTAATTCATGATGACTTACCCGCAATGGATAATGATGATTACCGTCGTGGTAAGTTGACAAATCATAAAGTCTACGGCGAAGATATCGCCATTTTAGCCGGGGATGGCTTGTTAGCATTGGCTTTTGAGTTCGTAGCCTCCCAAACCCCCGAAAATGTCCCTACACAAAGAACTTTACAAGTAATTGCCCGTCTCGGTAAGGCTTTAGGCGCTGCCGGTTTAGTTGGTGGTCAAGTGGTAGATTTAGAATCAGAAGGAAAATCAGATATTTCCCTAGAAACTTTGAATTTTATTCATAACCACAAAACCGCCGCCCTCTTAGAAGCTTGTGTAGTGTGTGGGGGAATAATTGCTGGCGCATCCCCAGAAGATGTACAAAAATTAACTCGTTATTCTCAAAATATTGGTCTAGCCTTCCAAATCATTGATGATATTCTGGATATAACCGCTACTCAAGAACAACTAGGTAAAACCGCAGGTAAAGACCTTACAGCACAAAAAGTTACCTATCCCAGCTTATGGGGAATTGAAGAATCACGCGCTAAAGCACAACAGCTAGTTGAAGAAGCTTGTGCAGAACTAGAAAGTTTTGGTGAAAAAGCAGCACCCTTACAAGCGATCGCTCACTTTATTATCAATCGCAATCACTAGGGAGAATTTTGGATTTTGGATTTTGGATTTTGGATTTTGGATTTTGGATTTTGGATTTTAGGATTTTAGGATTTTGGATTGCACAATCCCAAATTTAAAATCACAACCACAAAACTGCCAAATTTTAGTTACAAAATCATCCACCACAATCATGTTATAGCGACAGTCAATGTTGTACTTCATGAACAGATGATCAAACTTCAACACATACAGACTTTATACTCTGACACCTGTCACCTGTCACCTGTCACCTGTTATACTGCTAATGGCTGAAAGCTGAAGGCTGACTGCTAAAAAAACTGTTCCTCAACACACAAGTGCTGCTCTTATTCAATCACCTAACCAAAAAACCATGCAGGACTTATGCGACATTTTCAACAACCGGGTGCTACTGGTTGCACTTGTGGCTTGTTTTGTTGCTCAAGGATTAAAACTCATCGTTGAAGTCATCAAACATCAAAAAGTGGATCTGCGTGTCTTAGTGACTACCGGAGGTATGCCTAGCGCCCATTCAGCTTTAGTCACAGCTTTAGCCACAGGAGTTGGGCAAACTATCGGTTGGTCATCTCCAGATTTTGCTGTAGCTGCGGTATTTGCCATCATTGTTATGTACGATGCAGCTGGAGTTCGCCAAGCAGCAGGTAAGCAAGCTCGCATACTCAATCAAATGATTGATGAATTATTTCATGAAAAACCAGACTTTTTCCAAGACCGTCTCAAAGAACTACTCGGACATACACCAGTTCAAGTCATAGCTGGTTCAGTTTTAGGTGTCACCATTTCCTGGTTAGCTAGAGCCGCTTATTAGTAAGGTGACAGGTGACAGTTGACAGTTGACAGTTGACAGTTGACAGTAAGAAGGGAAGAGAGAATAGGTAATTCATAATTCATAATTCATAATTCATAATTGGTAATTGGTAATTGGTAATTGGTAATTGGTAATTGGTAATATTATTCCCAATCACCAGTCCCCAGTCCCCAGCGATGCACTGAGCTTGTCGAAGTGTCCCCAGTCCCCAATCACCAATCACCTTACTGTGACAACTGAACGCAGTAACATGACTTTTCTACCATCTGCTAACAGGGCAAAAAAACCATTCTCCGTCAGTTTTTGCAATGTCCTGTATGCCTCTGTTTGGTTGGTAGTATAAACAGCCAGTAGATAGGGGCGTTGTCCATAGGAAACTAAACCAACATTACCTCCTACCGTTCTTTGTACATTTTTGGCTAGTTCCGGGCGGTTGAAATAATCTACCAACACAGCAAAACCTTCTCCCAAAACTCTGGGATTATAACTAACTGTCTGATTTGGTAGAGTTGCTGATGGGATTATTGCTGGTGTTACCGTTGCTGTTGTTGGTGCTGTTGATGCTGTTGCTGCTGTTGGTCGAGTCGTAATAATAGCAGACAAGCCAACAACGTTGTTAACATATCTTGCCCAACGGTTAGCATCTTCAATATTGTTAAAACCACCAACTCGCGTTACTGTTTCATTCAGATATTTACAAGTAACAGTTTTTAGGTCAGATGGTAAGGCACTACGTAACTGCTGTTGATTATTAACCGTAGGACTAACAACCAACAACAGATACTCCCCCGCACTGGGAGGTTGACAGGCAGGAATGGTTTGTTGGGATAAAACAGGACTAATACCAGTAATTATTGGAGCTACTGCTAATAATAAAGCACTTGGTAAATAATGAACTTTTGGTAAAAACATTTGGTGTATACCTAGTATTGTATAATTTATAACTTATTTCAGGAAATAGGAAATAGGGAATAGGGAATAGGGAATAGAGAACAAAAGGCAAAAGTTAATATTCTTCCCCAGCCTTTCCTGCCTCCCCTGCTCCCTCTGCGCCTCCTACCTTTCCTGCCTCCTGCCCCCTGCCTTCATTAAGACACAGTTGTTAAAGATGCCAAAGGATTAGGAATTGTTGCCGAAGGAGCTGGAAATTCTCCGGTGATGACATACTCTAAACGTAATTTTAACCAAGTAATAAATTGAGAATTGGTAGAAATAATTGCTACCGGAGGTTTAGGACATTTAGCTTTATTTGCTGCCATTTCCGGTGCTTCCAGGAAAGCTGGGTTTTTCACTAACCAAAAATCTATTTCTTTTTCTTGTTCGTGGTAGTTACGGGTACGTTCTTTGAGAACTTCCTCTAGAGGTTCTTCTTCTAGTAAAAAGTGTTGACTAGCTAAAACGTAATAGTATGTTGTCATTTTCATCCTTGAGTCACTATCTAATAATTTATAGGGTACAGCAGCAACACTGTACCCTAATAGGTTAACTTTTCTTCACGCCTTTGAACCAAGAACCGAAAGGACAACCACTACTCTTATTTTCACTATTGGCAGCATTTTCCATTTTGCCACCTGCTGTCAATTTCTCTAAAAACAGGTTGTTGTCAAAATAGTGTTCCAAAGAGATAATCTTCAAATCATCGGTAACACGAGCTACACTGATACCGACAATTTCTACTGTTTCCCCTGTGGGTGCAAAGTCTTTATATGGACCGCGAAAATGTCCCCAGTGTCTCCACTTAAATGTAACCACTGGTGGACCTGAGTAAACTTCAAGCAGTTCCCAAGGAAAACCTTGAGGAAAGGTACTATGAAAAAGTTTCGCTGATGATTCAAAAGTTTCTTCTGAAGCTTTGTAATGTTCAGAATCAGCCATAAATGTGTTATAAGTACCCTGGGTGTATACATCTGTGGCTGTAAACTCTTGTCCCCCATTTGTACTGACGCGAAACTTATCCTGCACAACAGCTAACCACTGTTTAGGATTACTCTTAAAAGATACCTCCATTTCAAAGGTTCTCACTAAATTCTGTACAATAGCTTCTAGTGAACCTTCTGCGTGATTACAGGTACTTTCTTTGGCTAGATTTTCTTTAGAACGGGTATAATCTGGGGGTGTCTGATAGCGCCATTCGGCCTGTTTACTGTATTCAATTACAGTATCTCTATTTTGTACCCAAAGAGGTAGGTTGTTAGGCTGTGTGGAAGTCATAAAAGTTTTACGTTACCAATGTGACTCTAATTTTTCAGGATTACGCAGCTACAACCCCTCTTTTGAAAGGAGATCAAGGAGTCAGGAGTCAGGAGTCAGGAGTCAGGAGAATTTTAGATTTTAGATTTTAGATTTTAGATTGGATTCATGAAATACAATCCAAAATCCAAAATCCAAAATCCAAAATTGTATCCCCAATCACCAGTCACCAGTCACCAGTCCCCAGTCATTGCTTGTTTCATCTCTCGTACTGCTCTTTCCATTCCTACCAAGGCAGCCCGACTGATGATAGTATGGCCAATATTGAGTTCTTCCATACCTGGAAGCGCCGCTACTGGGTAAACGTTCCAGTATGTGAGTCCGTGACCGGCATTGACTCGCAAACCTGCTTTTATAGCTTGTTCGCATCCTTTGGCTAATAAGCCTAATTCATGCTGGCTAGTTGTTTCATCTTTAGCTTCAGCATATTTTCCGGTATGCAGTTCAATAAACTTCGCTTGCACCTTGACAGAAGCTTCGATTTGTGCAGGTTCGGCATCAATAAACAAACTCACGGGAATGCCAGCATTTTGCAATTTATCAACTATATCCCCTATTCTAGCAATTTGTCCGACAATATCTAAACCCCCTTCTGTGGTGATTTCTTCTCTTTTTTCGGGAACTAATGTTACATAATCAGGTTTGATATCCAGGGCGATCGCTAACATTTCATCAGTGGCAGCCATTTCTAAGTTTAAGTGGGTTCTTACTGTTTGTCGCAATAACCGCACATCTCGATCTTGAATATGTCTTCTGTCTTCCCGCAAATGGGCGGTAATGCCATCAGCACCGGCTAATTCTGCTAATACTGCTGCGGCGATGGGATCTGGTTCTACTGTCCTTCTGGCTTGGCGGATGGTAGCTATATGATCAATGTTTACACCGAGTGTAGGCACGCCTGTGTTTCTCCTGGTTCACTGTGTTTTAGATTTTGATTTTAACTAATTTAGGAGATGTGAGCAGGTTGGTGTTAAAAATTTTGGTTATGATCAGGTAAGGAGCAAGAGGAAAGCCATAAATAATTACAAATTATCAATTATCAATTATCAATTATCAATTATTAAAGAGGTAATATGTTGTTAGAATTGCAACAAATTATTGTTCATCCAGGCCAACAAATGTTACTCAAAGATATTAGTTGGCAGCAACTAGAAAATATTTTAGAAGAAATGGGGGAAAAGCGTGCTGCACGTATTTCCTATAGCAATGGATGGTTAGAAATTATGGTGCCTTTACCTGAACATGAAAAAGATAAAGAAATTGTTGGTGATTTGGTGAAAATCTTGTTAGAAATACTGAATGTTGATTTTGAACCCTTTGGTTCTACAACTCTGAAAAATGAGAGAATGAGGCAAGCCGTAGAACCAGATACCAGTTTTTACATTCAAAATCAAGCCGCTGTAATTGGTAAAAATCGAATTGATTTAAATATAGATCCACCACCAGATTTAGCTATTGAAATTGATATTACTTCTCGGACTCAATTTGAAAATTATCAAATTTTGGGAGTTCCTGAACTTTGGCGATATAAAAAACAAGGTTTAGAAATTTTCTTGTTACAGGATGGGAAATATGTAAAATCTCCATCTAGTCCTAATTTTCCTCATATTCCCATTGTGGATTTAGTTAATGAGTATGTACGGCAGTGTTTAACTATTGGCAGAAGTCAGGCAATACGAAATTTTAGGAGTTGGGTGCAGGAGAATTTACAGTAAAAGGTTGCTTAAATATAGCACTCCCTGAACAGTTACTTTTATGGCAAGTATTCAGCTATCAGTAATCAGTAATCAGCCAAGAGTAGCAATAGCAAGGATGCAGAAGTGTTAATTTCAGGAATGTTATCTGCATCTGTTTTTTCATTCCTTGGATTTCACTATTTCAGGTACATAGCTGATGGCTGACTGCTGACGACTGAATGCTTACCTTTTATGTTGTCCCAAATGAGCGATCGCCAGCATTGCCTACATAATTTTTTTAAAAAATAGTATGAATCAATACAAAATATTGCCAGAATTTTTAATCAAGATCGGAGAATACCGTGATGACTATTAACATAAATTAGGAGATAATCTTCTGCACAAGGTAAGAATTCAAAAGTCAAAAGTCAGAATTTTTGATTAATTGCTTGATGAGCAAATAAGTATTTTTGGCGTAATTGTTAAAAAGCTGACTGCTGATGTTTGAATACTTACTGCACAAGTAACTGGCAATATCAACTTACCTATCTCAACTGCATGGATTCTTTATCTATCAATTCTTTACTGGAAGACTTGAAAAATCCTGATGCTTTAGTTCGTGAGCAAGCAACTCGCAAAATTTGGCGCTTCTGGTTTCAGCAAAAGGGTATATATGGGCTAGAAAAGATTGATTATAGTCAAAAACTAATGGATGCTGGGGAAACAGCCAAAGCTGAAGCAGTTTTAACAGAACTTATTAAAACACAACCAGATTTTGCTGAAGCTTGGAATAGACGCGCTTTTTTATATTACAGCATAGGCAATTATCAAAAATCTCTAGCTGACTGTCAAATGGTTGTGCAGCTAAATCCAGTACACTTTGGCGCACTTCATGGTATGGGTTTGTGTTACGCAGCAATAGGAAAGTATGGTGAAGCTATTGAAGCTTTTCAAAAAGCGTTGAAAATTCAACCTTATTCCTTGGTTAACCAGAAATTGATTCTTGAATGTACTCTTAAACTCAGTTAAACATGAAATTTCCAGGAGTCAGGAGTTGTAGGGGCGAAGTAGGGGCGAAGCATTCGGAAAATAGCCTTAAACAAAAATTGATAATTTATCGCCCGAATGCTTCGCCCTTACAGGAAAATAACCTGTGATAAAAATTGATAATTTATCGCCCGAATGCTTCGCCCTTACAGGAAAATAACCTGTGATAAAAATTGATAATTTATCGCCTGAATGCTTCGCCCTTACAGGAGTCAGGAGTAAAACCCTCTTTTAGTGGTAGTTTTATTATCCATTGATTTTCTGGTCAGCCTGTCAAAATCTATAACAACATATAAAAACATAAAATAACACTTTTCCCTATTTCCTGTTCCCTTAAAGACCTTCTAAATAACTTAAAAGGTCTGCCATTTCTTGGGCGCTGGGCTGGAATTTGGGCATGGGAGGAGTTTCACCGCTAATAACTTGATGAATCAATCCATATTGAGATTTGCGTTTCGAGACAGCTTGTAAGCTCGGTCCAACGAGTCCATGAGCTTCCCAACCATGACACCCAGCGCAGTTGGTTTGAAAGATAGCCTTTCCCTGTACTGGGTTGCCTGTCAGTGATAAAACATTTTTGACGTAAGGATCAGAGGTTTGAACTATCTGAACACCAAAAATAGTTACGGGTATGGCTATGAGTATGGCCAAAACCGACAAAGTGATCCACTGACTCCAAGTTTCAGTTTTGATAAGCTGGTTATTCAAGAGTTTGCTTTTACAGTCTAGGTGTACGAAAAACTGTAAGCATTCAGCTATCAGTGTTCAGCAGTCAGCTTTTTAACGGTTAAACTAATAATCACTATTTGAGTAACCGCTAGATGAGCAAATCTTCTGACTCCTGAATCCTGACTTCTGAATTCTTACAAAAAAATATTTCATCTTCTACACATAGCTTAAAATTTCTTGATTCTACCTGCAACCACAGATGAAAATTTTTAGATAGTATTTATAATCCAAAAACGGCTTAGGGCGCTGGATTGATGCGGGATTTGGTAAGATTAAAAACGGGAAACGAAACTTGAAAATTTGTAAAGAGGAGATTTACAGTGGTTGAACCCCTACTCTCAGGTATTGTTCTGGGTCTGATTTTCGTCACTCTTAGCGGACTATTTTACGCTGCCTATAAGCAATACAAGCGTCCTACCGAGTTGGGCGGCTAAGGGTTAACAGCTAGTTCTCGTAGGGGTTTAGCAATGCTAAACCCCTAGTCACATATAGGCGTGTGTGTTTGTATATTAATTTTAATATTTCCGCCCAATCACTTACGATATAGCTGTTTAATTAGGGTTTGCTGAATAAACCTAAAACCTTGATATATCAAAGGTTAGAGGCTGATAAACACAGAAATTAGTGCAAGGGTTTTGAAGGGTATACCGGAAAAAGTGTGCATTTTTGGGGATTTCAA
>NZ_BJCE01000076.1:0-22339 GCF_005402885.1 Sphaerospermopsis reniformis | reverse complement strand
CCATCAAATTTTGGCGGTATTACACTCCATATTTGCCTTTGCTTGTTTACCCAGGCTGCGGTCAAATGCCGAGACGAGATAAATCAGGGGTTTCTCCTGATCAAAATACTTCTTCGTGTAGATGGTTATTCCTACTCGCAGTCCAATCATATCATATTCGCGGCGAATAAATTCGCCGTTGGCACTTCCTCCACTGTAAGATAGCCAAGTGGCTTCCGTGCCTTTCGGCGATTTTCTTGTGAATCTTGTTCTCAGTATATTAAACGGGTAATTGCTGAAGAAGGTTTAAAAACTGCTGTTGTTAAATCCAGTGTCAGATTTCAAAGTTGTAAACAAGCTAATTTAATTCTGCGATCGCAATCTGAAGAAATAGATGAGGCACTAGAACCACCAACACAAACAGACAATCAACAAAACAGGAAACCTCAGCCAAAAACACCCCTATCATCTTGTCAGGATATTTTTGATGTTGTGGATATAGGAATTAATTAGACATCTTCAGAAAAGAAATTATGGAACTTATTTATGGGGGCAGGTCGAAGCTTATGGAATATATATATGTCTGATTTTTCCGTTAAATTATCGCCCATAAGCTTCGCCCCTACAACTTATGACAAATTAATACATTCTATTTTGGAGATATCTATTGTACTGATACCGCTTGTAATTGTCCTGAATTAATCAATATTACTCCTGATTGCGGTGCTTTAGATTGTGGCGGTTGTAGTTGGTAAGATACCGGAAACGATTCCCTATTCCCTATTCCCCATTTATGATATAAATAAAACTACAGTAATTCTACTCCTAAACCGTAGATTAGTCACAGAGGTATAAAACCAGTGGGCATAGTAGTTGAAAATGTGTCTAAGCAATTTGGCAGCTTCCAGGCTGTAGATCAGGTAAGTCTAGAAATCAAAAGTGGTTCACTGGTGGCATTACTAGGACCATCTGGTTCTGGTAAATCTACACTACTGCGGTTAATATCGGGGTTAGAAATGCCGGATAGTGGTAAAATCATTCTCACTGGGAAAGATGCTACCTATCAAAGTGTACAAGAGCGAAATATTGGTTTTGTATTTCAGCATTATGCCTTATTTAAGCACTTAACCGTGAGGCAAAATATCGCCTTTGGCTTAGAAATTCGCAAAGCACCGAAAAAGAAAATACACGGTAAAGTAGAACAACTGTTAGAATTAGTGCAGCTAAGTGGATTAGGCGATCGCTATCCTTCTCAACTTTCAGGAGGACAAAGACAAAGAGTAGCCTTAGCCAGAGCCTTAGCCGTAGAACCTAAAGTATTATTACTAGATGAACCATTTGGGGCGTTAGATGCTAAAGTGCGTAAAGACTTACGTGCTTGGTTACGCCGTCTCCATGACGAAGTTCACGTTACCACCGTGTTTGTAACTCACGATCAAGAAGAAGCTATGGAAGTTTCTGATGAAATCGTAGTTATGAACAAAGGAAAAGTAGAACAAGTAGGAACACCCGCAGAAATTTATGATCATCCTGCTTCGGCTTTTGTAATGAGTTTCATTGGTCCTGTGAATGTTTTACCGAGTTCTGCCAAGATTTTTCAAAGCAGTGGTTTCGACTCAGCTAACCCAGAAATATTTTTACGTCCCCAAGATGTAATTGTCGAAAGAGATGCGAATGGTACAACTGCATCTGCTATAGTTAATCGTGTCATTCATTTGGGTTGGGAAATTCAAGTAGAATTAACCTTGGATGATGGGCAAAATTTTACTGCTCATTTAACACGGGAACGCTTTGATGAGTTAAAATTAGAACCACAAGAGCGAGTTTATGTCAAGCCCAAAGATGCAAAATCTTTCCCGCTTTATTATTCTATTTAACATAAATTGCTAGTTCTGCAAGAAAGGCTCTCAAATCGAAGTAACAAGGATAAGTAGACAGCAAAAAAGCATGGAACACCATCATAATTCATTCTTGCTCCTGCCTCCAAGCCCTCACGAAGAGACTTTTTCAGCAAACCCTATTTAGAGGTCAACTTAACCCCAAACCCACTCCAGGAGAAGATTAATTAAAATTAAACCTTTACCCCTTGCCTGTACTTCTGGAGTGGTTTTTCTGTTATTAATATAATTAATACTAAAGCAACCTATTTTATCCGGATACATCAGGGAATTGAATAGACTTCTCCGAAAAAGATGTAGGGACAATTCATGAATTGTCCCTACGAATGGGTTTCAGGTTATGCTTATGTAATTTTCGGAGATGTCTAATTAAGCTGTGGCATCTGTATAGTCAAGAACTGATAAATACTCTTTCAGGACATTTATCAACTGTTCATTCTGTAGCTTTTAATGTTGACGGAAATAAGATAATTAGTGGTAGTGCTGATCATACAATCAGGATTTGGCAGTCTGAGCAATAACCTAATATAGCAGGAGTCAAGAGTAAAACCCTCTTCACTGCTATAAAAAACTGTAGCGTTTACTCTTACATTTATTATATTTGGGAAAATAGGACAATAAATCTGGAAAGCGGGTGATGGGACTCGAACCCACGACATTCTGCATGGGAGGCAGACATTCTACCACTGAATTACACCCGCAGATTACAAGTATGGAAATTTAGTCTATGGGCTATTATATCATAAATTACGCGAAAATCAGTAACGGATTTTTCTAGAACAAATAGGAGGGAAGAGACACAAGACAGTTAATAGCAAAGGATGATAACTTATAAATGAAATTCTTGGGTTGCTAGGAAAAATTGAGATAGATAATGTAAACTTAATCCAATGGCAGTCAGAAGCACCAAAGTCTCTGAGTATAGTAACTTGGTTATTTATTCGATGCGCTTCATAAACGTGAAAAGTTTTATCTTTTTTAGAGTTAGAAAGCGATCGCCCCTTTAACTGGTAAGATAAAGGATTTACATTGAACGAAATTGCAACAGATAAACATGATTATAAAAAATATATACCCTGAGAATCCTCTAATCCTCTATGTTCAATACCACTGAAATTATCATTGATGCTTTTGTAAATCAACTGCGAGAAGGTTATCGACGTACCTACGGCGGTTTAAAAACTGATTATCAAGACATCATAGCTTGGGCTGGTAACATGGCTTTGGAAAACATCGCCAACAGTGATGCTTCATATCACAATGTGGAACACTCTGTTCTCGTTACCCTCGTCGGACAAGAAATTTTGCGTGGTAGACACATCCGAGAAGGAGGAGTTTCCAGCGAAGATTGGTTGCACGTGATTATCTCCTTATTGTGTCACGATATTGGTTATGTCAAAGGAGTTTGCCGCGAAGATCAAGAAGCAGAAAGTTTATATGCTACAGGACAAAATGGCAACATGGTTGCTCTTCCTCCTGGTGCTTCTGATGCTAGTCTCACACCCTATCATGTAGATCGGGCTAAACTATTTATTGATGAAAGATTTGGTGGACATCCTTTGATAGATTCGGAAGTGATCAAGAACAATATTGAACTAACCAGGTTTCCAGTTCCTAGAGCCGATGATCATCAAGATACCACTCATTTTGCCGGCATAGTACGTGCTGCTGATTTGATTGGGCAATTAAGTGATCCCCGTTACCTGAAAAAAATTACAAGTTTATTTTATGAATTTGAAGAAACCGGAGTAAATAAAGCTTTAGGTTATAAAAATCCTGGAGACTTACGCAAAAACTATGCCAAATTTTACTGGAATGGTGTCTATCCTTATATCAAAGAAGGATTGCGTTATCTAGGACTGACACAACAAGGAAAACAAGTTTTAGCTAATCTTTATGCTAATGTGTTTGTGGTCGAACATGAAAAACAGAATGAGGAAATAAGGTATTTAGCTGAACAGTTAAATGGTTAAATCACTAAATTTATGTAGCTTCTATTTCAGGCTGGTAATGGGTAATTGGTAGTTGTGAAATTAGCCACTCTTAACTTTTACCTGATCTATAAATAGAAACTTACATACATTAGAGATTTAGCTGAATGAATTACTAACTCTATTAATTATCATTCATTGTTTTGTAAATAAGTTTTGTCAAAAAAATTATGAATTGGTTGCAAAAACTCAAAAAAAATTCCTTAGCAAGATTTGGGGCAATTATACTATTAGTGTTCTATTTAGCAGTCATTGGGGCTGACTTTATCGCACCTTATAATCCTTATGATTCACAGCCAAATGGTTCGCTATTGCCACCTACCCGCATTTATTGGGTTTCTCCAGAGGGTAAATTTATCGGACCCCATATTTATCCAACAATTCAAGGAGATACAAATCTAGAAATAGGGGAACGTAAGTTAATTGTAGATTTTAAACAGCCTTCACCTTTGGCTTTATTTGTTTCCGGTCCAGAATATAGATTATTTCAACTCAGTTTACCCCTACCTCCCAAATGGGATGAAGTCACTATCATTCCTGGTATTCCCCTAAATTTGCATTTATTTGGTTCTAAAGGTGAAGCCAAATTTAATATTTTAGGTACTGATGAACAAGGACGGGATCAATTTAGCCGTCTGCTTTATGGTGGTAGGATTAGTTTATTTATTGGGATTTTTGGCATCATCATTACCTATCCCCTGGGTTTAATAATCGGTGGTATTTCTGGTTATTTTGGAGGTGTAATTGATAGTGTGATTATGCGTTTAGCAGAAGTGTTAATGACTTTTCCTAGCATTTATTTGTTAGCAGCATTATCAGGAGTTCTCAGCCCTCAATTAACCAGTACACAACGCTTTTTATTAATAGTTGTAATTACTTCTGTGATCAGTTGGGCAGGTTTAGCTAGAGTAATTCGTGGTCAAGTTTTATCAATTAAAGAAAGAGAATTTGTCCAAGCATCACTGGCAATGGGAGGTAAGCCAATTTATATTATTCTCCGTCATATTTTACCCCAAACTGCCACTTATGTAATTATTTCTGCTACTCTGACCATTCCGAGTTTTATTGGTGCAGAAGCAGTGTTAAGTCTGATTGGTTTAGGTATTCAACAACCTGATCCTTCTTGGGGAAATATGCTTTCTTTAGCTAGTAATGCTTCAATTTTAGTCTTACAACCTTGGCTAGTTTTATCACCTGCTATTTTGATTATTCTGACTGTTTTATCATTCAATTTATTAGGTGATGGGTTAAGGGATGCCCTTGATCCTCGCAGTTTGCAAAGGTAGGTAAAGATCAACAACAAATTTCATCTGGATGAAGTATAAAAGGGCGGGCAAGATGCCCACCCCACAACACTGAAAATCATCAAAAACAGAATTACAAACCAAATGATATAACTAGCAAATTGGGTTAATATCTAATTCGCGGATCTACATAAGCATTAAGAATATCAATCAAAATACTCGCAGTCACAACAATTGCCCCAAAAAATACTAAAATACCCTGCACTGTAAAATAATCCCGTTCAGAAATAGCTTGATATAATCTATTTGCTAACCCTGGCCAAGAAAATGTTACTTCTGTTAAAATTGCCCCTCCCAATAGGGAAGCAAATGTTAATCCTAAGACTGTAATTACAGGTATTAAGGCATTCTTTAAAGCATGGGATATTAAAATCTTATTTTCCGGGATTCCTCGCGCCCTAGCTGCTTCTACATAATCAGCTTTTAATGTTTGTTTTAAATTCACTCTCACAATACGTTCAAAAATACCACTGAGTAAAATGCCTAAAGTGATACTGGGTAAAGCTAAATGATGTAAAGCTGTGAAAAAATTACTTACATTTCCACTTAATAAACTATCAATTGTATATAAACCAGTAAGAGTTGGAGGTGGGGAAATATTAGGAGGAAAACGATTAGAATTAGGAAACCAACGTAATTGAACTGAGAATATTAATTGTAATAACATTCCCGCCCAAAACATGGGGAGTGCATAGGTAATAATGCCAAATAAACGCCCACCAACATCAAAAGAAGTACCGGGACGAGAGGCGGAAAGTGTACCTACTAAAATTCCCACAATTAAAGCTACCAGCATACTACAAACGGCTAATTCTACTGTAGCTGGAAAATGTTGGCTGATAATTTCCCACACATTTTGACCTCGACTGGTTAAGGAAGTTCCTAAATCAAAACGTAGTATATTTCCCAAATAATTGAGATATTGTAACCAGATAGGTAAATTTAAACCTAGTTGTTTTCTGAGTTCTTCCTTAGCACTTTCTGGCGCACGTCCACCAAGAATTGCATCTGCTGGATCTCCAGGAGTGGCTCTTAATAATAAAAAAACAATGGTGATAATAGTTAATAGTTGCAGTGGTGCAAATAGCAACCGAGAAACTATGTAATATTGTAAGGCTTTAGAACGGGACATATTTATTAGGAGTCAGGAGTTCAGGAAGTTCAGGAGTTCAAGGAGTTGAAGGAGTCAGGAGTCTTAGGGGCGAAGCATTCGGGCGACTAATTGTAAATTTTTGTCCCAGGCTATTTTCCGAATGCTTCGCCCGTACAGAAGTCAGGAGTCAGGATAAATATAACTAATGACTAATGACTAATGACTAATGACTAAGAACTACTTCTTAATTGTTCTGTAAATCAAGTTTTGAGTAGGATCAAGTTTGACATCTATTACGCCTTTTTGGGCAAATACATAATCTTTGTTTTGCCATAGGGGAACGTAAGGAACATCAGTTAAAACTAGATTTTGAATGTCAGTAAAGATTTTCTTTCTCGTTTCTGGGTTTTGTTCTTGACGTTGTTGATCAATGAGTTTATTCATTGTTTCACTATAGTAAAAAGAACCCTGAGTTTGACTTCCACCATCTTCACAACCTTTAGCTTCTGAACCTTTTTCACAGGATAAAAATGGTTGTACATAATTATCTGGATCTAAAAAGTCTGGATACCAGTCTAGCAAAGCGATGGGATATGAACCTTTGGAAATTTCTTTGAAAAATGTTGCCCCTTCTACGGTTTTAACTTCTAGTTGTAATATCCCGTCCATTTTAGTATCAGCTAAGGATTTTAATGTCTGTGCTGCTAAACTCCGGGTGGGTGAACTTGCAGGATACCAAACTTGAATTTGGGCGGGTTTTTCTTTGGAAAAACCTGCGGTAGTTAACAATTTTTTCGCTTCTTCAAATTTACCATCACCATATTTCTCTTTAAATAATGGTTGGGAAACATTGAAGGTTGTGGGAATCATGCTATAAAGTGGATCTGCTTGACCATATAATACCCGTTCATTTAATAATGGACGATCAACGAGTGAGGCGATCGCACTTCTTACTTCTGGTTTATCTAATGGTTGTTGATTTCTGTTCAACACCATATAACTAACTACACTACCTTGAGCAGTTATAGCTTGCCAATCTCCGTTTTTTGCACCATCTTCTAAACTGCGAATTTGATCTGGTTGTAAAGATAAATAAGCAACATCAACTGCACCAGTTTTAAAAGCATTAAATAAATTCACTGGACTGGTTTGAATTTGCACATTAACACCTTTATTTGCTGGTTTTTCTCCCCAATATTTCTCAAAAACATCCAATCTTAAAGAATCTGTACCATACTGGGCTAATTTATAAGGACCAGTTCCTACAAAGGTATTAGGTTGAAATTTCCCCGCACCAAGTTCATAAGCTTTAGGTGAAACTGGACACACTCCAGAAAATGCTAATAATGCGGGAAAAGCCGCAAAGGGTTTTTTCAATTTAATTGTAAGTTCATAGTCCCCTGTAGCTTTCACGGATTCAATTGTATCGGAAAGTAGAAAAGATGGTTTACCTTTATTTTCGATAAAACGCTGGATACTAAATGCCATTGCTTTAGCGTTAAAAGGTGTGTCATCGTGAAAGACTACTCCTTCCCGTAGGGGAATGGTGTATGTTAAACCATCTTCACTAACTTTAGGTAAAGCTGTGGCTAGTTGGGGTTTAATTTCTGTGCTACCTGGTTCATAAGTATATAGGCGATCGCTCATATTAAAGACTAAACCCAAGGATGCTAACTCATAAGCATCAGCAGGATCAAGGGTTCTCGGTTTTGCTGTTGTCCCGATAGTAATCCTACCATCACCAGCAGGAGTATTCACCGCACCAGGACTAGGTGGTGTAGTTGGTTGGGGACTTAGAGTACAGCTTACAGCCAGCAAGAAACACAAGGAGAACAACGACAGGAATTTTGTTACCTTACCCAACCGTCTTATAGACCTGAAAAACCCAGTTATCAACATTAATTTTTCTAAAATCAGCAGTTAATCATTTTAATATATATGTTATATTTATCAATACCTTTGCCATTTTCCCGTAGGTTGGGTTTACCGTGTGGAAACCCAACGTAAACTCAACGTATTTGTTGGGTTTCGTTCCTCAACCCAACCTACAAATCAAGATATTTTTGATTTTGGCGAAGGTATTGATTTATATAAGCTGTTTTTCATATCAAAGATTTTCATCCTTGTAAAACTTGAGCAGCAGTCAACTTGAGTTCTGGAAATATGGGAGAAACTATCAAGCTGTCATTTTCATACACCTGCTCGTCATAAAAACCTTCTACCCATTCCAACACTGTCACCTTTTGAGTAATGGGATCAACAATCCAGTATTCAGGAATACCCCGCGCCGCATATTCGGATCTCTTGTAGCGATAATCACGATTAGCCTGATTAGGACTGACCACTTCAACAACTAATAATGGTGGTGGCATATCCATATATACCAGTGAACGAGTAGTTCCTGCCATTGCCACCGCTAACTCTTCAGAATAAACTACCACATCAGGTATACGCACACCTACACTTCTACTATTTACAGCTATCTCAGCTTTCATCCGTAAACGAGAAGACGGGATACCTAATTGAGAAAAATAGATCAATAGAAATATAGCTATTCGTTGATTTATATCACTTTCCGAAGGCATGGGAATTAATTTTCCATTTTCCAATTCATATAAAGTATCCGTACCATCGTCATAGTTGAGAAATTCCTCAAAGGTCATCTTTTTAGCAATTGCCACTGTCATTGCTGTTTCTCCCGTACTTAATATCTAATCCTGATAATGAAAATGACAAGCTACAATAATTATGTTTTCTTCTAGTTTTCTTCTAGTTTTCTTCTAACACTTAATAAACCAGACGGTGTTCGGCGTTGATGCGCCTAGACCAATAACCTGATAGATTAGCTTTCAATGGCTTTGGTTTACCCATACCCTCAAACGGAGTTCGCAGAATTTCTTTAATCAGAGTGTTAATTCTTTCTAAGAGTTTTTTATCAGTATCTTGAAACCACAAATAATCATTCCATGCAGCTTCTGTAAATGTGAGTTTCATTCTTCTATTAAGTCTCTCTCAATAATATCACCTGCTTTTGCTGATTGAATTGAAGAAAGAAGATGCTTGGCGTTAACAGGATTTGACAGTAAATATAATGTCTCTTGCCATGATGAAAATTCCTCTAGAGAAATTAAAATGGCCTTGTTACCTTTGTTATTACAAATAATTGTTGGTTCTACATCTGCAATAACCCGATCTACTAAATTATCTAAGTCTTGACTTGCTTGCTGAGTAGTAATTGCATCCATTTTATCCTCCTTTATTTGTTGAATAGTGGTTGAATTATAGCCTATAAATTTCAGCATTAAAATCAAGGACAGGAATGTGTAAATCTCGTCAATATAAGTTATGTTATTTTTCAACAAGCGATCGCCATGGGAATCATAGTCCTAATTTTATACCAAACGAACAGCTTTATTGTATATTTAGAATAATTTAAGCTTAACCAGTGCCTCAGATGATAAATAGTAGCATTGTGGGCATGAGTAGGGGTATCTGATGCAAAAACTAGCTAATCACATCTATTTAGGAGCTTGCAAAGAGTTCCATCAATAGTTACACTTTTTAAAATATTCTCATTTTTGCTGATCGCCAAAACAGCTACTTCCTGAAAGTCACGAACTCAGGGAATTAACTTGTGACAGCGAATAAGCGATAATAAACTACAGAGTAATCTGTGGTTAAACTCAAGACTGGCAATAACAAAAACTCAGAGAGACTTCTGGGTGGTAGTTTACCTCCCTCAGAACCTCAGTAAGAAAATTGCTTTGTAAACAAACTAACTCTTCGAGGAGGAGCGTAGTCGATGGGACTACCCTGGTACCGAGTACATACAGTGGTTCTGAACGATCCAGGCCGACTGATTTCTGTACACTTGATGCACACAGCCCTAGTTGCTGGCTGGGCTGGTTCAATGGCACTTTACGAACTGGCTGTTTACGACCCCAGTGATCCAGTTCTCAACCCCATGTGGAGACAAGGGATGTTCGTACTTCCCTTTATGTCACGTTTAGGCGTAACCGAATCCTGGGGCGGCTGGAGCGTCACCGGTGGCACAGCAGTAGATCCTGGCTTCTGGTCATTTGAAGGCGTGGCTGCTGCTCACATCGTTCTTTCTGGTTTATTATTCCTAGCAGCCGTTTGGCACTGGGTTTTCTGGGATTTAGAACTATTTAGAGATCCCCGCACAGGCGAACCCGCCTTAGACTTGCCAAAAATGTTTGGCATCCACCTGTTCTTATCTGGTTTACTTTGCTTTGGTTTCGGTGCTTTTCACTTAACCGGTCTATTTGGACCTGGGATGTGGGTTTCCGATGCTTACGGTATAACTGGTAGCATCCAACCAGTAGCACCAGAATGGGGACCAGCCGGGTTTAACCCCTTTAACCCCGGTGGTGTCGTAGCTCACCACATTGCAGCTGGTGTAGTTGGTATTATTGCTGGTTTATTCCACCTCACAGTTCGTCCTCCCGAAAGGCTCTACAAAGCCCTACGGATGGGTAACATTGAAACCGTACTTTCCAGCAGTATCGCTGCGGTATTCTTCGCTGCTTTCATAGTTGCTGGTACTATGTGGTACGGTAACGCTACCACCCCCATCGAACTGTTTGGACCTACCCGCTATCAGTGGGACCAAGGTTACTTCCGTCAAGAAATTCAGCGCCGTGTGCAAAATAGTGTTGCTAACGGTGCAAGCTTGTCCGAAGCTTGGTCACAAATCCCCGAAAAATTGGCCTTCTACGACTATGTAGGAAATAGCCCCGCTAAAGGTGGTTTATTCCGTACCGGTCCAATGGTTAAAGGCGATGGTATTGCCCAATCTTGGCAAGGTCACGCAGTCTTCACAGATGCAGAAGGACGCGAACTCACAGTACGTCGTCTACCTAACTTCTTTGAAACCTTCCCTGTAATTTTGACCGATAAAGATGGAGTTGTCCGCGCTGACATTCCTTTCCGTCGGGCAGAATCTAAATACAGCTTCGAGCAAACAGGCGTTACTGTTAGCTTCTACGGTGGTGATTTAAATGGTAAAACATTCACAGATCCCGCCGATGTGAAGAAATATGCTCGTAAGGCTCAAGGCGGCGAAATCTTTGAATTTGACCGCGAAACCTTAAACTCTGATGGTGTATTCCGTACATCTCCCAGAGGTTGGTTTACCTTTGGTCACGCTGTCTTTGCGCTCTTGTTCTTCTTTGGTCACCTCTGGCATGGTTCTAGAACCATCTACCGCGATGTATTCGCAGGTGTGGAAGCGGATCTAGAAGAACAAGTAGAGTGGGGTCTGTTCCAGAAAGTGGGTGACAAGACCACTCGTGTTCGTAAGGAAGCTTAAACAAGCATGAAGTAAAAAGTATGAAGTTTTATGACTTCATGCTTTTTACTCTGCTTGGTAAACTAAAATTACTGGCTGGATAGGCAGGAAATCCTAATATGGAAAGCGTTGCATACATTTTGATTTTGACCCTAGCAATAGGTGTTCTCTTTTTTGCGATCGCATTTCGCGAACCTCCCCGCTTTGAGAGAAAAGAGAAAGACTAAGAAGTTAAACACTGTCAGCGGTTAGCTTTCAGCTATCTCAGACTTAACACTTTTTTAAGTAAGATTCAAATCCGTTGCTGCATATTTATGTGGCAACGGATAATATTTTGATATAGTGCTGACTGCTGACTACTGACCCCTAACTTGCAAAAAGTGAAAAAAATTTTGGGATGTGATATAATATCATATCTGGAAGATAATATGTGTGAACCTAGCTCTTCTGCGCTAGGATTAACAAGGATGTAAGTGTAGACTTATTTAAAAGCCCTCGCATATACATCATTAATTGTGACAAAAACTTACGGAGACTAGAACCAGGAACAAAACAGCATGGTCAATCAGAATTTAACCGCTACAGAAATTGGATTTACTCACGAAGATTTCGCTGCTCTACTTGATAAGTACGATTATCACTTCAGCCCTGGTGATATAGTACCAGGTACAGTGTTTAGTATAGAGCCGCGCGGCGCTCTGATTGACATTGGTGCTAAAACAGCAGCATACATACCTATACAGGAAATGTCTATTAACCGGGTTGATGCCCCGGAAGAAGTCTTACAATCAAACGAAACACGGGAATTTTTCATCCTCACTGATGAAAACGAAGATGGTCAGTTAACCCTGTCCATTCGTCGTATTGAATACATGAGAGCATGGGAAAGAGTACGGCAATTACAGGCAGAAGATGCTACTGTCCGTTCTGGTGTGTTTGCTACTAATCGTGGGGGCGCATTGGTACGCATTGAGGGACTACGTGGTTTTATCCCCGGTTCTCATATTAGTACCCGCAAACCAAAAGAAGAATTGGTAGGGGAAGAATTACCCTTAAAATTCCTAGAAGTAGATGAAGAACGTAACCGTTTGGTTCTCTCCCATCGTCGGGCGCTGGTTGAGCGCAAGATGAACCGCTTAGAGGTTGGCGAAGTAGTAATTGGTACTGTTCGCGGTATCAAACCCTACGGTGCATTTATTGACATCGGCGGTGTTAGCGGACTACTCCACATTTCTGAGATTTCCCACGAGCATATTGACACACCTCACAGCGTGTTTAATGTCAATGATGAATTGAAAGTCATGATCATTGATTTGGATGCAGAAAGAGGACGCATTTCGCTGTCTACCAAGCAGTTAGAACCAGAACCCGGTGATATGATCAAGAACCGCGATTTGGTCTATGATAAGGCTGAAGAAATGGCAGCTAAGTATAGGGAACAAATGTTAGCTAAACAGCAGGGTATAGCTGTTGCACCAGCGGAAGCAGCAGAAGCAGCACCAGTTGAAGGAGTAGAAGCTGTAGCTGAAGCAGAAATTCCACCAGCAACTGAAGTTGAAGAGGAAATTCCAGCAGCTATTGAAGAGTAATATATCTGTAGTTGTGATTATTTACAACCAAGTATTAATAAAGAGGGAATATCCCTCTTTTTTTATTTATGGTGATTGGTGATTGGTGACTGGTGATTGGGAAAATACAAATAATTTCCCCCATCTCCCCATCTCCCCTGCTTCCTACCTCCTGACTCCTGACTCCTGACTTCTGACTCCTTGATCTCCTTCTAATATGATAACTATCAAATGTGGTGACATCACCTTTTCTCATATTCAAGCGATTTTATTTGACAAAAATGGTACATTGGAAGACTCAGAAACCTATTTGCGATCGCTCGGACAAAAAGCAGCACGGATCATAGACGCGCAAATTCCCGGTATTGGCGAACCTTTATTAATGGCTTTTGGTATTAATGGCAATATTTTAGATCCTGCTGGTTTAATGTCTGTAGCTAGTCGCAAAGAAACCGAAGTAGCTGCTGCTGCTTACATAGCTGAAACTGGAAGAGGTTGGTTTGAGTCTTTAAAAATTGCTCGTCAAGCCTTAGCAGAAGCTGATCAATATGTGAATCAAACTCCCGCACCTCTTTTCCCAGGTGTCTTGGATGTTTTAAGATCACTATCAGCAGCAGGATTAAAACTGGGTATTCTTTCAGCCGCAACCACTGGGGAAGTGCAAAAATTTGTCATCACTCATCATCTCAGAGATTACCTGCAATTAGAAATGGGAGTTGATGAAGGTCCGAGTAAACCGGATCCAATATTATTTTTACAGGCTTGCCAAACTTTAGGCATACCACCGGGAGCTACTTTGATGGTAGGCGATTCAGTGGGTGATATGCAAATGGCGCGTCATGCTAAAGCTGCCGGTTGTATTGGTATTACTTGGGTTAATAATACAGATAATGTTAAAGGTGCAGATGTGGTAATTAATCAACTCGATGAAATTCAGATTTTAGAAGCATAGAAAATCAAAAGTCAGGAGTCAAAAGTCAGGAGTCAGGAGTGGTAGGGGCGAAGCATTCGGGCGACTAATTATAAATTTTTCTCCAAGCCTATTTTCCTGTAAGGGCGAAGCATTCGGGCGACTAATTATAAATTTTCTGAACAGGCTATTTTCCGAATGCTTCGCCCCTACTTCGCCCGTAGAGGAGTCAAAACAAAAAGTATCTTTGCGCCATTGGTAAAACCGTTGCAGGTTCACAGGTTAATAATTCCCCATCTGCACGAACTTCATAAGTTTCTGGATCTACTTCAATTTGCGGTAAAGCATCATTTAATTTCATATCTCGCTTAGTAATTTGGCGAGTTCCCGAAACCGCAACAATTGATTTTTTCAAACCCAACATTTGGGGAATTTCTCTTTCTAAACCGACTTGAGAAACAAACGTTAATGATGTTGCATGACGCGCACCGGCAAAACTACCAAACATAGGACGAGTATGCACAGGTTGAGGTGTGGGAATACTAGCACTAGCATCACCCATCTGTGACCAAGCAATCATTCCCCCTTTAATAACTATTTCTGGTTTGACACCAAAAAACGCAGGTTGCCATAAACACAAATCAGCAATTTTTCCCTCTTCCACAGAACCAACATAGTCAGCAATACCATGTGTAATCGCTGGGTTCACTGTGTATTTCGCAACATATCTTTTAGCGCGGAAATTGTCTGACCTCTCCCCCAACCCCTCTCCTACAAGGTGAGGGGAGAGTGTTCCCCGTTGAACTTTCATTTTATGGGCAGTTTGCCAAGTTCTAATTATTACCTCTCCTACTCTTCCCATTGCTTGAGAGTCAGAAGCAATCATACTAAACGCGCCTAAATCGTGCAGAATATCTTCAGCAGCGATAGTTTCTCTACGAATACGGGATTCAGCAAAGGCAACATCTTCGGGAATGCTAGGATCTAAATGATGACACACCATTAACATATCTAGGTGTTCATTTAAGGTATTAACTGTATAGGGACGGGTGGGGTTAGTAGAAGATGGTAAAACGTTGGTTTGTCCACAAACTTTAATAATGTCTGGTGCGTGTCCTCCCCCAGCGCCTTCGGTGTGGTAGGTGTGAATAGCACGATGTTTAAAAGCAGCGATGGTATCTTCTACAAAGCCTGCTTCGTTTAATGTATCAGTGTGAATTGCTACTTGTACATCATATTCATCGGCAATGGTTAAACAAGTATCAATAGTTGCAGGGTTTGTTCCCCAATCTTCATGGAGTTTTAAACCTATTACCCCGGCTTCTACTTGTTCCCTCAGTGCTTGGGGTTGACTGGTATTACCTTTTCCTAAAAATCCCAAGTTAATAGGGAAAGCGTCAGCAGCTTGCAGCATTCGGTAAATATTCCATGGTCCTGGTGTGCAAGTTGTGGCATTTGTTCCCGTAGCTGGTCCTGTTCCTCCACCGATCATAGTAGTGATACCGGAGGCGATCGCTACTTCTATTTGTTGAGGACAGATAAAATGGATGTGGGTATCTATTCCCCCTGCGGTGAGTATCATTCCTTCACCGGCTAATGCTTCTGTTCCTGGTCCAATAATAATATCTATATTGTCTTGAATATAGGGATTTCCGGCTTTACCAATTTTGTGAATTTTGCCATCTTTAATGCCGATATCTGCTTTTACAATACCCCACCAATCGAGAATCAAAGCATTAGTAATTACTAAGTCTACAGCACCATCGGCGTTAGCAATTGGAGATTGTCCCATGCCATCTCTAATTACTTTACCACCCCCGAATTTTACTTCATCACCATAAGTTGTAAAATCTCTTTCTACTTCTATAAATAGTTCAGTATCTGCTAGTCTGATTTTGTCGCCTACTGTTGGTCCGTAGGTGTCAGCGTAGGCGCGGCGGTTCATTCTGTAGGGCATTTTTTTTATCCTTTTTTTATCACGCAGAGGCGCAGAGGCGCAGAGAGAGGTTTAAGAGAGAGGTTTAGAGTTTTCCGTTTATTTTGTTGTTGAATCCGTATATTTGGCGACTACCAACTAGGGGAATAAGGGTGATTTCTTTTTCGTCTCCTGGTTCAAATCTGACTGCTGTTCCTGCGGGGATGTCTAATCTCATTCCTCGTGCTTTTTCTCTGTCAAATTGTAGGGCGTTATTGACTTCATAAAAGTGAAAGTGTGAACCAATTTGTATGGGTCTGTCTCCGGTGTTTGCTACTATTAATTTAGTGGTGGGACGATTTACGTTGAGTTCGATTTCTCCTGGGGGGGTAATGATTTCTCCGGGGATCATAACTGGATGTCTCCTAATTTACAAATTTTCTAAAAATTGTACAAAGGGTTTAAAAGCTTGTGGACATAGTTCTGCTATATCTTGATATCTAGCAATTCCTAAAATTCTTGGTGCATCTATAGATTCTTTATAACGTTTACCATAGTTTTTGAATATCTCCTCTACTATTCTTTTAGGTGGAATGTCATGATTTTGGTCTTCAACTGGGATTGTCCATGTTTGTGTTATATTATTAATGCCAAGGATACTTGATAATTCACTTTCAGCAGCTAAAATTAATGCTTCTAAATCATGCTGAAAGCAGAACACTTTCAAGCGTTCTTCTAATCGGCGATCATTAATTCCTTTGCGGTGTAATGCTTGTTCAAAATTATTGAAAATTCCTTGTACTAATTCTGCACAGGTTTCATGAGGAAACCCTTTATTTTTAGGATATAAATCAGGTATAATAACTACAGTTGAATCTTGCTGATTTTTCAGAATATTCACTGCTCTAATTGGAGTTTGAGTTAATAAATCTTTTTTAGCATCTCCACCTCTACTATTATCATTACCTTTAACAGCAAAAAATTCAATACTTATACCCTGGTTTAGTTTCTCTTCAATTAATGGTGCTAGTAATGCTTCCATTGCTGATTTATCAGATGTCCCCTCAACATAAACTAAAATTCTCATGGAAGTCTCTCTAGTTCATCGCTACGGTGTAATTGTTCTATTTCATCTGAACCGAAATCATCAAGCATATCAATTAAAATTGGCGAATTTCCAGGCTTAATAAATTTTGCTTCTCCATTTTCTTTTCTAAGTACAGCAATTTGAGAAATATCAAACTGTGTGAGAAAATAAGATGAGTGAGTTGCTAATAAAATTTGTGTGCGTTCAGATGCTTTTTCAAATAAACCAGCTAGAACCGGAAGTGTACGGGGATGTACACCTTGATCTGGTTCATCAATACAAATTAAAGATGGTGGATTTGGTTGTACACATAAACAAATCCAACAAATTAACCGCAAAATTCCATCTGATAAATCAGCTAAACTTAATTCTTGATCAACTCCTGATTCTTGCCAAAATGCTATAACTTCTCCTGGTCCCCCTCGTGCTTTTACTTTTAAACCTTTAAAACCAGGAATGACAGAACGTAAATGTTGTTGTAGTTCATCAAATGCTGTTATATGTTCAGTCATTAAAGAGAAAAGAACTGAACTTAAATTACCTGCATCCTCATGTAAAATCGGTTGTTGTTCAATGGGTACTGATTTCCGAATTTTATCATTTGCTATATTAAATGAACTATAAAATCTCCATTCTCGAATATAGTCACGTAAGTTATATAAAGTTTCTAATGATGGATTTGTCATTGCACTTAAAGCAAGTTGATTAGGTCGTTTTAAGGCAATTTCTTGCTGTGTAAATTTTTTAGTATCAGGATTTTGCACCACTCCTTTATTACCTTGAATATCCATATATATGTATGGATTACTATATTTATCGCTAAAAGGTTGAGATGATTCTACTCGTTCATAGGAAACCTGAGTTCTACCAACTGGACCAATGAGTTCTCCTAAATATCTAATACCAATTGGAAGACCTGTATCAATTTCAATATCCCATTGAAACTTTTCTGGTCCCGGAATATGAAAAATCTGTTGTCCAATAGAACCAGGAACTATTTCTGGAGGTATATCTTGAAAAAGACTATCTCGTAAAAATTTGAGAAATTCAAATAAACTTGACTTACCTGCACCATTTGCACCAACAATAATTTCTAGTGGTTCTAATGGTGCTGCAAAATTCCTAAAAGGTCGATAACCTTGAATATTGATTGATTTTAATCTCATATTGTTTGTTGATGGATAATTTGTCGTTTCTTACTCCTTTTATACTATCTAATAGGATTATGCACTGTCACTAACTTTGTCCCATCAGGAAAAGTTGCTTCTACCTGTACTTCATGAATCATTTCTGGTACACCTTCCATCACATCATCTCGTGTTAATAAAGTTGTTCCATAACTCATTAATTCTGCTACGGTTTGTCCATCTCTTGCACCTTCTAAAATCGCGGCGGAAATAAAAGCTACCGCTTCGGGATAATTTAATTTTAAACCTCTATTTTTTCTTCTTTCAGCTACCAAAGCAGCAGTAAATATTAATAATTTATCTTTTTCTTGCGGTGTAAGTTGCATTGTTTTTTCCTCTATATTTCTTCTTATTTTTTATCCTTTAGTTAATAGCTGATAGCTGATAACTGATAGCTGACGGCTGACGGCTGAATGCTTTTTCAAATCTGCCAAACTCTAGGAATACAATTACCACGATTTAACAACGATATTCGTAAATTTTGCCAAATATTTGTAAACCAATTTCTTGCTTCCGATGTAGAATTACCACGATATCGACACAAAAATCCATGTTCTAAACGAGTTACTCCAGCATCAGAGTTATTGATAGAGTTGTGAATAATTAAAGAACGTGCTTGTTTAATAATTTCCTGTGATATGGGAACCCCAACGCACACAAAACTACCAATAACGGGTTTTCCTGCTAAACCGTGGGGACTGTGAAATATTTCTTCCCTACCGGGTAAATATTGTCTATCAATCCACAATGGTTGATTATTTTGCCATATTTCTGTGTGCGATCGCATCTCTCCCTGTACAAATTTTTCTCCTCTCGCACTTCTACCAAATCTCGTAATTTCCCACCCTAAAAAACTACTTCCTGTAGCTAATTTTACTCGCAAATCCTGGCGATAAACTGCACCATTAAATAAAATTGTTTCTTGGGGTAAATATTCTAAACAAGCACCAGCATCAACTTGAATATTTACAGTTTGTTGTGCTTGTAACCCATTACTACGATATATTTTAGCAGCAGTAGCAGTAGTTATTAATACTTGTGTATCTTCTTGCAAGTGAATTTGGGAAGATAGGCGATCGCCCCCCACCACACCTCCAGCAGTATGTAAAATCACACTATGACATATTTTTTCACCCTCTGGATAAAAAGGACGTTGAATTTTTAAAGGTGCTTGGTTGTGGTTATAAATTAATTGTGTAGAATCTTGGCGTTTAGCATAGACTAAATGAAGTTTACCATGCCAACTTTTATTTATTGGGGTATCTATTTGGGTGTTAGGAGTCATTTATAAATAGAGCAATTTTTACTTGTTAATTTTCTACAATTTTAGGCAACAATATAATTATATACCCCTAATGTATCCATCTACCAAAAACTATGACAGCGAAAGTAATCAGTGTTTGCAACCTCAAAGGTGGAGTTGGTAAAACTACCATCGTCATGGCCTTAGCAGAATATTTAGCCGGCGATACCATGTATGGTAAACGGGTACTTGCTATTGACTTAGATCCCCAGAGTAACCTCACTAGCGCCTTGATGTCAGAAGAAGATTGGGAATGGCAATACAATCAAAAAGGATTGACTTTACCCTTTCTTTTAAAAAATGCTGATTATTTTTTAGAAAATGGAAATAATGAAAAATTCATAGTCAAAGAAGAAGTTTCCAATCTCAGAAATAAAAACTCTTTTAATTGTTTACATTTAATTCCTAGCAGTCCGCGATTATTTGAAGTTCAGGAATATTTACCAGCCAATGCAGTAGCAATTTTACATAACATTATCAATCCTTTATTAGAAAAATACGATTACATTTTAATAGATTGTCCGCCTAGTATTAATAATGTAATTAAAAGTGCATTTTTTGCCAGTGATTTTTGTTTAATTCCTTGTGTACCCAGCCGGATGTCAATTCACGGTTTAGAACTTTTATTAGAACAAATTGAACAATTCAAGAAAGATTACGACCATAAAATTAGTCCCATTGGCACTTTAATTTCCCGTTATAACGGCACTGTTTCCCAAACGCATAACTTAAATTTTATTATTGTTAATCCCTTCTTTCCCCCAACCTTTGCCACAAGAATACCAGAAAGATCAAAAATAGCTGAAGGTTTGGATTTTAATCATCAATTAACCTATAAACAAAAATATGGTGATGCCCATGAAGTCATGATAGAATTAGCTAAAGAATTTATGAACAGAGTCGATAATAGTGTGATGTATACACCACTCATGGCTAGTTTATTGTAGGTACAGGCGATAAGATCCCCGACTTCTGAGATAAATTTATCATTTATGGACACAATAAATAACAGAAGTCGAGAATCTGGATCTAATTAACTTAGATACTACCTACACTACTAAATCATATAAAACATAATTAATTATTAAGTTTTTTTTAGATATATTTACGGATTTACAAAATTTATCCGTTGCATATTAAACTTATGTTACAGCAGTTTTCATGTCTTTAGACCACAGTCAGGGCGAAGCATTCGGATGATAGTCTTAGGTAAAAACCGATAATTAATTGTCCGAATGCTTCACCCCTACATTGTTGACGCGAAACCTAAATCAAAATGTGGTTTATTTACCTGAAAATATCTGTAATTTGTAACCATTAAAAAAATTCGATAACTGCATTATGGTCAACATCATCAATACTAACAACTTATCTTCTATCACCGATACAGTTTCCCACAGTTGGGAAAATACAAAAAACTTCGTCACAGACACAACAGAAAAAACAGTTAATACACTGACACAAGTTACCGATAAATCATTGAATAGTTTTTCAGAAACAGCAGAAAAAACCAGTCAATCTTTAACTGAAACCTTCCAAGGTGCAACAAATACAGTTAGTAATTCTACAGGAAAAGTAATTAATAAAATAACTGAAACAACAAATCAAGCTAAAGATGCTTTCACTACAACTACATCCAGTGTAATTGATAATGTTAATCAGGTAAAAAACCACGCTGTTGATAGTTTTACTGAAAGTGCTAAACAAGCAGGAAATTTAACTAATTCAGTTTCTAGTGCTATAGAAAATGCTATTAATAATTTTTTTAGTCATCAATGGGATACTATGACAACTTGGATTGATAATCATCCTACAATTTCGTGGATAATGAAATTATTAACTTTAGCAGTTAATCATCCTGTTATTACTGCTTTCATGATATTTTTAGGTATTTATATAATCTGGAAAATATTTCAACTATTTAGCAAGATATTGGATCAAGGTTTGTTATTTACCTTGAAAACTCCTCTCAAGTTGATTTATGCAATGTTTTCTTTTGGGTTTAAGAATATCTCTAAATTATTATTTTCTGGGTTCAAATTTAAGAAATCGGAGGATAATACTTTGATATTGAATAATGCAATTGCTGATAATATCAGTTTAGATACAAAGCAGGAAATAACAAAGTTGTTGATGAGATTAGAAGCTGTGAGAAAAGAAGAAAATGAGATTTTAGAAAATCTGACTGCACTCTTAGCAGACAATAAGTAAGATTTTCTTTCTTAACTAAGAAATTAACCAGTTTTCTAACTGTAAATCATTAACCCTAGTTAAATCAGAATCATGAGAAACTAAAATTAAATTATGAACAATAGCAGTAGCAGCTATCAAAATATCTGCATCCTGAATAATTTTACCCTTATTTGTTAAATCAGCATGAATTTCTGAGGCTTTCTGAAATATCCTCAAATCATCTAAAAATAAAACAGGATAATCTTGACAAAATTGTGCAAACAAGGCTAATTTTTTAGTGGCATTGCTTCTTAAAAGTCCTCTTTGTACTTCATAGTAAGTTATACCACTAATAGCAATCAATTCACCTCGACGACGCATTTCTGTAATTTTTAATGCGACGTGTAAATTTTGCTTGAGTGATGCAGAAACAATATTAGTAAGCTGTTGTGCAGCTAGATTGTATAATAGGGAATTAAGTAACTAAGCGATCACTTCTGAATTATGCCAGCAAAAAACCATCTGTCTCAAGAACAGAGAGAAAAGCTGTTAAAACACCTAAAAGAGCAAGATAATCCTTATGTAAGAGAGAAAATACTAATATTATTGTTGATGAATGAT
>NZ_BJCE01000075.1:0-22486 GCF_005402885.1 Sphaerospermopsis reniformis | reverse complement strand
TTCAGAAACTTAATTGGAACACAATCGCGTCTGGCTAAGGCGTGAAAGTCTACTGAGGGATAACTGCTCCCATGCTCCCGTTGAAGTAGAAAGTAAAGTCTAGTTTTGTCTAGGTTTTATATAGCAGTTAAGTAGGGGATGCTGAAAAAGTCTTTCCGTGAAGATTAAGGAGAATGGCTAACGCCACGCTTACTTCGACACCGCTCAGGACAGGCTCAGTACAAGTCGCTATCAAGGAGTCAGGAGTTCAAGGATATCAAGGAGTTTTTTGTATTTGGAAACGAGGTAAAAACCAACAAAGTGCAAGGTTTTCCTACTCATAGTTTTCAAAACCTTGCACCTATTTTCTTTGTGATCACCCTCAAACTCTTTATTCACCGTGATTTTCAGTTTATTCAGCAAACCCTCAATAAACTTTGCACTTTTTGAAAATTTAAAAGGCTAAAACCCTTTTCTTGTAATATTTTGACCTTAATTCAGCATCCGCTAAATAAAATTTTTTCCCTACTTTTTGATGTTTTATGTTTTAGTACCCCCAGGGGAATTCGAATCCCCGTTACCTCCGTGAAAGGGAGGTGTCCTAGGCCTCTAGACGATGGGGGCATCGGACTTCACTTTCAATAATCTACTCTATTTCCCAGAGGATGTCAACACCTTTTTCTAAAATTTTTTTTCGGCATCTAAAATTCATGGAAATCGAGGAGTGGAGAAGGCAGGAGCCGCTGGAATCGTTTTTCATCCCTCCCCTCAAGAACGCAACAACCTGCCCAAAAACTTGTTATCGTGTTATTGGCTTGCAGATATCCCATTTCATCAGGTAAGTCAGTCGGCACGAAAAAACCAAAGCAAGTACAAAAATATAAAATTTTGACACTCTCCTGCCTCCTGCAGCCAACAGCCTATTGATTACGGTCGCCAAATCCTGAAAAAAGATGTAATATGGACAACTAAGCATGAAAAAATATCCTATTGTTTTAAAGATGGATGTGCAGTTGTACCTGTAAAGTTAATGTTAATATTGATGATTCTCGACAAAGGTTAATTAACGGATTTTGAAATTAATTCCTCAAAATCTACAACATGGAAGCATCTTTTCAAATCACCCTACAGATGGTGTTCACAGTTCTTGCAGGTATCAGCGCCCAAGTGATGGCTGCATATTTTAAGCTGCCCAGCATCGTCTTATTACTTTTGTTAGGCATTCTCTTGGGTGCTGATGGCATTGGACTATTACATCCCCATCTGCTAGGAACAGGACTAGAAGTAATTGTTTCCCTAGCGACGGCAATTATTTTGTTTGAAGGCGGACTGAAATTGGATCTGCGGGAGATGGGCAGGGTTTCCGTCAGTTTGCAACTGCTGGTCACCTTGGGAACTTTGATCACACTGCTTGGTGGCAGTATGGCGGCGCACTGGCTAGGAGAATTTCCCTGGAATATAGCTTTTCTCTATGCTTCCATAGTCGTTGTCACAGGTCCTACAGTCATTGGTCCACTGATCAAACAAATCAACGTAGACCGACAAGTGGCAACGCTGCTGGAAGGGGAAGGGGTTTTAATTGACCCGGTGGGAGCTATTTTAGCCTACGTGGTTCTAGATACTATTTTGAATGGTGATCCTGACCCTATTAAAGCCATTATGGGTTTAATCTTGCGTTTAAGTGTAGGCGCAATGATTGGCGGTGTTGGTGGTTTTTTGATGAGTTGGATTTTCAAACGCGCCAATTTTCTCTCTTTTGAACTGAAAAACCTGATGGTGTTGGCAGGACTGTGGGGTTTGTTTACCTTAGCGCAAACTATTCGCAGTGAGTCAGGAATTATGACTACAGTTGTAGCCGGTGCGGTATTTGCTAACTCATCAGTGCCTGAAGAACGCCTGTTACGCAGCTTTAAAAATCAGCTAACAATTCTCAGTGTTTCTGTACTGTTTATTCTCCTAGCCGCTGATTTATCTATTGCCAGTGTGTTGGCCTTGGGTTGGGGTAGTTTATTTACTGTTTTGGTATTGATGTTCGTGGTGCGCCCGATCAACATTTTATTGTGTACTTGGAACAGTAATCTGAATTGGCGACAGAAATTGTTTTTAAGTTGGGTTGCGCCCAGAGGCATAGTTTCTGCTTCTGTGGCATCTTTATTTGCAATTTCCCTGACACAACGCGGTGTTAATGGTGGTGATGCGATTAAAGCTTTGGTGTTCTTGACAATTATCATGACTGTTTTTTGTCAAGGGTTAACAGCTGGGTGGCTGGTGAAATGGTTACGCATCACTTCTAAAGATGCGACTGGGGCAGTGATAGTGGGTTGTAATCCTTTGAGTTTATTGATTGCCAGGTTCTTCCAGGAACGAGGAGAAAGTGTGATCATTATTGACACTGACTCCCAATATTTTGCTCAAGCTGAAGCTCAAAATCTGCGCGTGATTGCTAGTAGTGCGCTAGATGCAGAAGTATTGGAAGAAGCTGGCATTGCTTCAAGGGGTACTTTTTTGGCAATGACTAATAACGGGGAAGTGAATTTTGTGTTAGCACAACGGGCAGCAGAGGAGTTTAATCCACCCCGTGTTTTAGCAGTATTTCCCCGTGATCCCCAAGCTTCTGGCTCGGTGAACAGCAGCAATAGCAGAGTGAATCAAGCTTTTGTCTCTGACTTACCTGTGAAAACCTGGAATGAATATTTAAGTAATGGCCGGGTAAAATTGGGAACAACTACTTTGAATGAGGCTGAGTTTTCCAGTCAGCAGGAGCATATACAGGAAAAGATTAGGACTGGGGTGTTAGTACCGCTATTGATGGAAAGGGAAGAGCGCCTACAGGTAATGTCAGTTAATCAAAGTTGGGAAATAGGCGATCGCATTATCTACCTGTTGTATGATTCCCGACCAAATCTGTTAAAACGTTTATCTGGTGCTAGTCAGTCTACAGCCTTGGCTTTAGAAAAGTTACCAGAAGTGGAAGAAGTACCCACCGCTAAATTCTCTCAACTGTCTGCTACGGAAGCATCTGGTAATTGAACTTTAATAGAACCGACTCACGAGTAGCAAAAACCTGTTACCTGCTTTGGCTTGAATGTTCCTGTTTTCAATGCCAAAATAGGAAGTTATTATTTGTTAGTGAGAGAATCCAATCTCTAAAAATGGCAATATAATTTAAAAGATAAAATCCCTAGTAAAGCATGGCAGAAATGGCTGTATCTAGCAATGAAAAAAAGCTGATTTTCTCTGGTGTTATAACTGTTACAGCCTTCTGCCTGATTCGACTAGTAAATTGCAACCGAGCCGAGTGAACGATAACAGCTATGTCTTACGCATCCATCCTGAAAAATATACCAGAAATATTCAGCCAACCGACTGGAATAGCAGCTATAGCCTCTCTTGGTATTCACGGTGCTATTGCCTTGATTGTGCCATTAATGCCTGTTGATTCTGGTCAATCCACAGCAGCTGATTCTACAAAAGCAGTCGGATTAATGGAATTGAGTTCGGCTGATCAAAACCGATTGCCTCAAACAGCACCATCCCAGGTGGCTTTACAACCCCAACTGCCACAACAACCGGGAATTCCTTTAATTAACTTTGGTGAGGAAAAAGCTATGATCCCACCTGTAGAACCAGCTATCCAAGCTCCTTTACCTAGCCAGTCGGTACTGCCACCGATCCCTACATCATCGGCCAACTATAATCTTTCTTACTTGCCCAAAAGGCAGCCTATCCAAAGATTTGCTAGAAACGATTTTAGAACTCAAGTTTCTAATTTCCGCATCAGCAGAAATACATTCTCTCCTTCATCCTCTCCTTTTGTGGATGATATAGATGCCAAAATTAAAGAAACCCAAGCACTGAATATCAACCGTTTGCCACAAGTTGAGGCAGATAATAAATTACCTAGTGAACCGCTAATTAACCCATCTCCTGATGCTATTGATATTGGCTCTACGGCAACACCACAGGGTGTTACTGAACCACAAAAAATTCAGTTAGGAGATAACCCAGTTCAAATTGCTGCTAATTCTGCTTCTGATCTTGCTGCTGAACCATCTCTACAAGGTCAAGATCAATTACGGGCAGCAGCAATCGTGACCCCATCTTCAGCAACTTCCACTCAGCAACAAACCCAAGTAACAACTGGAAGCGAGTTTGATTCTCAAGGTCAGAAACGGGAACAGTTACTGGCCAAGCTCGACTCTTATAACACCCTGAGAACAACGATTCGGGAAGCATACCCCAATGTTAAGGAACAAGCAGTTATCCGTGAAACTATCTCGACAAATCAACCCGGTATGGAAGGTACTGTTTTGGGTCGATTGGTTGTAGCTCCTGATGGTAAGGTCTTAGATATCAAGTTTCAAGATGGATCAGTATCTCCTGAACTACAATCCAAAACTAGGGAATTTTTCAACGCTAATCCACCTAAAGGTGAGCAACGCATTAGTTCTTATCCTTTCCAACTCAGATTTACAAATAATGGCGATAGGAAAATTCCCCAAAAGATTGAACAGTTAAAGCCCTCACCAAGTCCAGAGAATCAAACAGTACCTGATCCACAAATAGACAAAAATCAGTCTAATAATCAAGCTGTTGTTATTCCTAATTCATCACCAACATCTGTAGTTAGTGATGATAAACCTGCTTTATCTACTGAATCTGCTCAAAAGTTGATTCAACAGTTACGTCAAATCAAGGAAACAAGACAAAACTCAAATCAAGAAAATTAAGAATTCATCAGTCGTAGGGGCGAAGCATTCGGAAAATAACCTGTGATCAAAATTGATAATTTATCGCCCGAATGCTTCGCCCGTACAAGAAAATTGTGATCAAAATTGATAATTTATCGCCCGAATGCTGATGCTTCCAGCACGCTTCGCGAACGCCCCTACAGGAGTCAGGAGTTAGGAGTCAGAATCAAGAATTAATTTTTACCTACTCCCTGCTTTCTTCATAACAAGTGTTCAAAAAAAGATGATACTACCAGCCTGTTTCCGCTTTCTGGAAAACATAAGCGGCCACTTCTAGAATTTCCTGCTCGCTTAATTTGCTCTTGAAGGCGGGCATGGCACTTTTACCGTTCTGAATTTGATGGATAATGGTTTGAATAGGTTCGGTATCATAATTTTCTAAATATTTTGATAGTGCTGATTTTTGTAAAGTTTTATGCTCAACTAGGATATTAGCGCCTCCTATATGGCAAGAAGCACAGTGATTACTAAAAATGGCGCTGCCTGTAGATGCTTCTGCGGCTAAGGCGGGATCAATGAATTGAAAGTTAAATAAGAGGGCGATCGCCAACAGTAAAATTAATAAAGGTATTCTCAAGAGATTTTCCTCGCAACAAGCACATCTCTGATTTTGGATTTTAGATTTTAGATTTTGGATTTTGGATTGATATCACTAATAAATCCAAGAGATTGTGGCATCTTCAGTGATGGAATAACTTGTATATTATAATACGAAATTTATTTGATTAAATTTATTTAACCAAATAAAATTAGCGGTAACTAGCTCATCCCTTTATTCTTTCCCAGGGATCAAACTCGTTACCGCTCCTATTGATTAGTTTGTACCACCTGATGAGAAAAAAAAATCATCTGGTGTTAAATGAGCGAGATTGTTAGCCTTCAACAGTGATTTTACCAGCCATACCAGCACCACGGTGGGGAGTGCAGTAGAAAAGGTAATCACCAGATGGCGCATCTGCCGGAAAAGTTGTTGTCACTTTCTGTCCAGGATTCAACAGTAATTTAGTGTGAGATAAAGATTCAGCTAAAGCTTTATCCTTTGCAGGGTTTTTAGTAGCATCAAACACAACGTTATGGGGAGCAAGTTTGTTGTTAAGCCATTCAATTGTATCACCACGCTTAATTGTCAATGCTTTAGGCTGAAATTGCAACAATCCTTTGTCAGTACCCAATTTGACGGTGTAGGTTTCAGCAGATGCTGTGGGAGTGAAAACAGCAAAGCTGCTAACAACTAACAGTACAGTTAAAACGGCTAAAGTCAAGCGTCTCCAACTTGCTGCTATTAATTTCATGGCTTTCTCCTGAGATATAGTTTTATTTTTCTTTTCTTATGTTAACTACATTTAACACCAAATATGACAACCTGTCATAGATAAAATTTTTTTTTTTAATAATTAGCGGTTATTAATAGGAAAATGCAGCTTAAAATACAAAGTTCCCAATCCTGCTGCCAGAGAGCAAAGTCAAGTATAAGCAGTAGGTATAAGTCAACCAAGATAACAGTAATGCTTGAATGCACTCAGGTATCAGGACTAGGAAGTGAGATTTTTCTACAGTAAGGGCAAAATTGCCCATACTTTTAGAAAGTAAGAAGGCCAATGAGCAGATGTTTAGTAATGGATCTTACCACCACCCCATCTAATACCAACGATTTTTGGCTGGATGAGAATATGACCGGCGATCGCTGTCAAATCATCGTCTGTCAAGTTTCTCATTTCTGTAAAGATATCGGCGCTCTTGATACTAGGATGAATTTCAGAAATCTCGATTTCACCATCGTAGGTGGTAGGATTCTTCATGTAGTCAACCAGCCCTTCAATATTGTCACGTCTGGGTGTAGCTAGAGCTAAAGCTTCTGGTTCTAATCCTACGTTTTGATTAGTCTTGGTTACACCACCAGCATGACATTGAGCGCAGGTGTCATTAAATAATTTTTTACCTATTGCCAGTTGCGGTATGCTAATGACAACAGTATCACCCTGTTCGTTCAATTTGACAGTTCTGGTAGCTTGATCTAGTTCCAAAGCTGTTGCACTACCGATGAATAATTGAAAACTCAATACAACAGCAGCAACAACAACGCTTATCAGTCTTTTAAACATATTTCCCCTTCAAGTTTGTAATGCTCAACACAGCTAAGACACCAATAGTTTCAAAAAGCACAGATATTGATCTGATGCTATCTGATGCTAAAAGTTTGCCGGGTATCACCCCGACGGGGAGAACTACAACACCCCTGATCCTGTGGCTAAAAGCTATCAGGATGATTTTGGTAAAATATTCTCGCTATCATTAACATCAGCATGAATCAGTTTACCATTAGGTGCTGATCCTGAGTTTGTTAATCCCAGGGAATTAGAAATAGGAAAGATGCTGACAGATGCTCACAATTGATACAAATCTTTATCTAAAAATTTACAATTTGCAAAGTTAACCTTTGCCACCAGTAAAAGTCACACCTTGAATAAAGTAGCGATTGAAAAAAGCATAAATTCCTAAAGCTGGTAAAGTAAACACCATAGAAGCAGCCATAATGTAATTCCAATAGCTGATATATTGACCTTTAAAGCTATTCAAACCCAGAGGTAAGGTAAACATTTCCGGGTCAAATAAAATTACCAGAGGTAGTATAAAATTATTCCAACTACCCATAAACACAAAAACCGCCTGTGCTGCTAGTGCTGGTTTTGCTAGGGGTAAAACAATATCTCGGAAAATCTCCCAAGTGCTTAAACCATCTAGTTGGGCTGCTTCTTCTAATTCTTTAGGAAAATTAACAAAAAACTGCCGCATCATAAAAATGAAGGTAGCATTTACCATAGTCGGTACAATCATACCTTGATAAGAATTAAGCCAACCCAATGCTTTTAAAATCAAAAATGTGGGAATGAGAGTAATTTGTGTGGGTACTGCTAAAACTGCGATTATTAAGAATAACCAAAAGCGTTTACCAGCAAATGTCAATCTAGCTAAAGCATAACCAGCCATTGAATTTAAAATTAAATTGAAAAACGTAACGCTAACAGCAATTATTACACTGTTAAATAACCACCGCCAAAATAGTGGTTCTTGGAGAAAAATTTGCTGATAGTTCTTAAAAGTAAAATTGTGAGGAATAAAATTTAGCTCACCGCTAATAATTTCTGAAAGAGGTTTAAAGGATGCAGAAAGCGCCCAAAGAAAGGGAATAATGGTGATAAAACCATAAATTATTAACAACAGATATAACAGGAAATTCAACCAAGAAAAACGAGAAACTTGATTCACAACTTGATTCACATTTTTTCACCTCCAAATATTCGCCTTTGGATCACCGTTACAGAAACGATTAAAGTTGCAAGTAAAAAAGCCACAGCAGCAGCATATCCCAATTGTAAATTTCTAAATACAGCTTGATAAATTAATAATACCACCGTCAAAGTAGCATTATTGGGTCCACCAGTGCCACCGGAAAAAATATAAGATTGATCAAATAATTGAAAAGTGCCAATTATGCCTACAGCTACCACAAACAAAGTCACAGGTTGCAATAAAGGAATAGTAATATTAATAAACTGATCCCATCCATTTGCACCATCTAAATCTGCTGCTTCATAAAGGGTTTGAGGAATATCCTGTAAAGCTGCTAAATAAATCACCATATAAAAGGGCGCAGTTGACCAAATATTCATGATCATAATGCCTTTTAACGCCACTTTGGGATCTCCTAACCAATTATAATTAGGTAATCCAAAAAATGCCAGAAAATCATTTAGTAAACCATCGGTATTATAAATCCACATAAAGATGAGTGTTAACACCGCTGATGATGTAACTGTGGGCAAAAAATAGAGGATTCGCCACCAGTTTTTACCACGAATACCAGAATTTAAAGTAACTGCGAGAATTAAAGCTAAAATTGTTTGACAAGGGACAACAATTGCCACATATTCGACTGTATTTTTGAGAGCAATTTTTAATTGTTCGTCTTCTACCAAATGGGTGAAATTTCTCAAACCAATAAATTGATATTCAATACCGCCTAAAAGTTGTACTTTGTTGAGGGAAAGAAAGACAGCGTAGAGGATGGGGAGGATAACAAAAGTAAGTAATATGAAAATAGCAGGTAGCATGAAAAGATAACCTGCTAGGTTTTCGTTAATCTTCTTGGGTTGGTTGCGGGTTTGTCTGTTGATTTGCAACATATAAATAGATTATATATATTTTCATGGTAAATCTTCTATCCAACACAAATAACTAAATAGCTTATCGTTAGCTAACGCATTATAAAATCTTTCATCAGCAGTTACCATTTGACAGTCATTATTCACTGCCAAAGCTAGATATACACAATCATAAACTGCCTGTTGAACTCTGACGGCAATTTCTAAAGCCATTGGCATTAAAGGAGAAGATAAGCAAATTTGCAAAGGTAATTCTAAAAGTGATTCCAAATCATTTTGAGCTTCATCTAAAGTCATTTCTCCCCGACGTACACGCTTCCATAAAATATTTGTAATTTCTGGAAAAAAGAAATCAGGAACTAATAATTGATAATTTGGCTTATTTAAACGTAATGCTGCTTGTGAATGGATTTCTGGTAGCACCCATTTAATACCCACATTTGCATCTACTACAAATTTAATCAACGGTTTCTATCCTCACGCAAAAGTTCAACACTATCACTAAAAGTTTTACCGAAATGACGCTGACGTGCAGCATCTATTTTTGCCCATGCTTGTGCTTGTTCAGATTCTTGAGTGACTAATTTATCCTCTACAAAATTTTCTAAAATTGCCTTGACTTCATCTTCTAAAGTGCGGTTATGGCGTTGCGCTAAAACCTGTAATTTTTCTAATACGGAAGGATTAATATTTCCTAGTACAACCTGAGTCGTCATATTTCCTCACTATGGCTACATAATAGTCTAAAAAGACAACAGACTTTAATCTCGTTACCTCGTTACCTTCCAGTCTCTGACTGGGAATGCTTTCTGGGAGGTTCTACCTCCTATTCAATATTTTGTTCAGTGTATTTTCACAATAGCAGAAAGTAGAGCCTTCTACACTGCATTCCCAGGTAGAACCTGGGAACGAGGGATTTTTTTATTAATGAACCACGTTCAGCGAAGCTGTTCCCGCAGGGTAGACACGAAGAAGAGAAGAAGAGAAGAAGAGAAGAAGGAAAGAAGGGAGATTTTATTTTGGTGGCCAAGGTCCTATTATTTCTATTCCCTGTTTTTCTTTTTCTGCTAGTTCTAAATTCAATGTTAGCAGTTTTTCTAATATGTCTTCTTCTGGTTGAATTTTATAAGCTGCCATTACCAGTTTGTCTAATTGTTGATGTAGTTTATAAAGTTGGCTGCTTGGTTCGTTGAAGAATTTATTATATAGTGTGGTGATTCCCCATTGTTTTGTTTCCATTTGTTGGGTGCGATATTGATGCAGTTCTTCGGCTTTGGCGCGGATTTTTTCTACTATTTTAATATCTACTGTTTGTGGAAATGGAAAGGTTTCAAAACAGGTGTTATGAGTATATGCTATATCTGCTTTTAATGTTGATTTTTGAGCGTGCATCCATTCACGATGTACATTAGATGAGAGAATACCAAATATATAAAAATCATCTGATGCTACAGCTTTAGTTTTATTACCTGGTAGCCATTCAGGAGGACAAGGAATAAAAATTGCCCATTTTGATACTTCTGGAACAGCAAAATAAAATGATAGTGATGAAATAGCTTTTCTCATTTCTATTCTTTTTCCTTCATATTTCCACCAATTGATTTTAAGGTTTTCATTACGATTATTTTGGCGTTCTAATGGTATATTTTTCTTTACTTGTTCAAAAGGTAATTGATAATCACTAGCATCTTCAATACTCATATCATTAAAATCAATAATCCATCTTTCAGGTTTACCATGAGGATTTTTTGCTAAATTTGCACCCATTGAAAATAATTTTATCACTTCTTGATTTTTTGAATCATTCCTTATCCATTCTTCTGCTTGCTGTTCACTAACCAGAAATCCTTTACCGTTAGGAATTACACCTTGAAAACATTTATTCAAATTTGCCTTTAATCTAACAGCTTGAGAAACATCAATACTAGATTTCAAAGAAGAATTGATTTGTGATACTATCTGATCATCTAAATAATATTTTTCTGGTTGTTGCTTACACCAATTCACAATACTAACATGAACTTTTGCAGCACCAGACCAAGGTTGAGTAGAAACAGCTTCATGTATATAACCGCCATTTTGAGTAATATAATCTAAAGCCGCAATTCTGCTTTTACCTTGACTAATAGAATTAGTCGCAACTAACCCAACTCTACCATTTTCATTAATTTTATCATGAGCTAATCTAAACCAATAAGCACAAAAATCAACTGAATCTTTCACATTTGGGAAAGTTTGAAAAATTCTGTCTACATATTCATCATTTAATGTAATTCTAATATGTTTACCACCCAAAAAAGGCGGGTTTCCTATGATTGCATCTGCTTTTACCCATTCATTAAATAAAGCATCTTGACAAACAATATTATTATCTAAACTATCCAAAGGTAACGCAGGTTCAGTTAACTGTAAATTATCAATGGCAATTTTCCGCGCTATCATCAAAGTCACCCGCGCTAACTCTACCGCAAAAGGATTTGTATCCATCCCATAAAATTGTAAAGGTGTCACCAAACCCATCTGCATTTGTTTATCTTTTGATTTTCGCAGGTTAGCAATTTTATCTAACAATAATATTTCAATTCTTTTTAATTCCTGATACGCTAAATACAGAAAATTACCCGAACCGCAAGCAGGGTCTAAAACTCGATAACTTTGTAATTCTATTTGCAGTGTAGAAAGTTCCTTAACTGTATTTGCTGCTTCTATTCTCTCTTCCCAAAAACGGCTAATTGTGGGACGGACAATTTTCATAATATCCGCTTCTGAGGTATAATGAATCCCTCTTGCATGACGTTCTTTTTTATCTACCGTTCCTTCAAATAAATTCCCAAAAATAGCAGGACGAACTTTACTCCAATTTTCTCGCGCTGATACATCTAAAAAATTTAATTCTTCCCTAGTTAATTCTATGGGATGAATCACCGAAAATAAACCACCATTAAAATAATCTACACCTTGATAACGTCCTGCGGGTGTAATTCCTGGTTGATTCATTTCCCGAAATAAACCACCTAAAACATCATAATAACTCGCCCCTTTCATGCAATCTTGCACACAAGAAATGAACATATCACGGGGTAAAAGTTGTCTATCTTCTGCAAACATGGCTAACACACATTGCAAAATAAAACGCTGTGCTGTTAATTTTTCAATTCCTCTTTTTTCTAATTCTAATAATAATTCTCCCATGCGTTTGGCGGCGCGTTCTGTGACTTCTACTTGGTTATTTTGGAATACAGGGGTTTTTTGCCCTATTTCCATAAATGCCAATGCTCCAGCCCGTTCTGGTAGTTGCTCCAGGGATATTTTATCTACAGGTGTATCTAGTTGAATATCAAAGTCAAAAATCCAAAATTCATCGAAATTACATAAAATTACATATTTCGGTCGATTTGGTACTAACCTTGTCCAATAATCAAATGCTTGGGAATAATGTTTATTTAAGTCTTCTCCCCGCTTTTTCATTTCAATTAAAACGCGGGGTTTCCAAACTAAATCAGCGAATCCGGTTTTACCAGTTTTACTACTTTTTTTAATAGCTTCTTCGTAAGTTGCACCAACTTCTAATGCTCCTTCATGACCAAAAGCACGAAAAAAGCGATCAAGAAATGTTTGCGCTTCTTTGCGTTCCTGTCCGGTGATATGTTGTTGGCAGAATTGCACGAATTTTGATAAACTTTCTGGGGTGGATGATGTCATATCGCTGGATTATAAATATTTGGTTTTATTTGATGTGTATCAGGACTTACGCAAAAGGAAACGAAAGTAGGAGTAATTCATGAATTACCCCTACGCAAGAATAAGGTTTTCAGTCACATCTTGCGTAAGTCCTATGTATAATTCAATCATTATATGATAATTGATATTTTCCTGCAAGTGCAACAACAATAGGGAGCATCCCAAATGTGTAATTTGATTTTTTGGGAATCTTTGAATTGCTACAAAGTCCTAATATGAATGAACCGCAAAGAACGCAAAGGACACAAAGTTAAGAGGGTTTAAGACAGTTTTTGGTATTGCTGAGTTGATTTTTTCAAAATTGGGATGCTCCCTAAAAATAAAGATAACTCAATTAAGTAAATCAAACTTAAAAAACGTCATACCCAGATCCCCTTTAATCCAATTTCTACTCCATCATTTTCATCTGCTGATTAGCATTATTCTGCGCCTTTAACATTGCCTGTTTTAAAGATTGTTCGCCCAATAAAGCACTTAAAAATTGATTCTCAAAATTATTCACAATTACTGCTGGATATTTCCCAAGTTGCCAAGGTATAGCATCATCAAGACCTGCTACTAATGCAGACCTTAAATCATCTTGATCATAACCTAATTTCTCGGCTACAGATTTACGAGTTGGTAAAGCAAAACCTGTTCCTGTCCATTTTTCCATTCCTTCTTTACCTGTCAAATAAGAAATTAATTCCCAAGCTGCTTTTTTATGTTTTGTTTGTTTATTCATGACATAAGCAACTGTATAAACCATTGTGCCTTTTTGATTATTAATTTTGGGGACTTCTGCGGTAGCAAAATCTAATTGGGGAAAGGTTTCTTGCAGATAAGGAATAGCCCAATTTCCCTCAATTACCATTGCCACTTTACCTTGTCCAAACATATCTGTACCTGAACTCGCACCAACATCTGATGGTAAGGCTGATGTTTGATATTTTCGATATTGATCTATCACTAATTGTAAACCTTTTAAAGCTTTTTCACTAGCAAAGGTAGCATTACCATTTTCATCAATTAAATTTCCCCCAAAAGCTTTAATTTTGTAAACATGACGTGATATTGCTGGACTTTGTCCAAACCCGTATCTATTAAGTTTACCTGTTAATTTTTGAGAGTAATTTAATAATTCATCCCAAGTAGTTGGCGGTTTATTTAAACCTGCATTTTTAAAGGATTGTTTGTTATAAAATAAAGCTAAGGTAGAATAATCTTTAGGTATTCCATAAATATAGTTATGCTCTTTAAAGATTTCTAATAAATTTTGATCGAAATCTTGTAAATCAAATTTATCTGTGATGTAATTATTGAGAGGTTCTAAAACATTTTTACTTATTAAAAATGGAGCTTCTACAGCATCTAAATAAAATACATCTGGTGCAGCATCCCCAATGAAGCGAGTTTTAATTACATCCATATATTGATCAGAAATTAATTCATATTTAACTTTAATTTGGGGATGTTTGATTTCAAAATCTTGCAATACTTGTTTTAAAAGTTTTTGTTCTACAGGTGAACCACCCCAACCACTGAGTTTAATAGTAACTGCTGATTTACTGGGTGGTAATTGGTGACAACTGATCACAATGATAGCCGCTGTGATAATTAATATACAGAATTTTAACCATTTGTATTTGTTCATGGACAGATAAGACAGATAAAACTTTTTATTTTCTCATTTTATTTTCTCATTTATAAATGCTGTAACTCCGGGAGCATCCCAATGAAATAAAAAATGACCGCAGCAACACTAAAAAATCTCTTAAACTCTCTTACCTTTGTGTCCTTTGCGCCCTTTGCGGTTCAATCATATTAAGCTTTGGGGGGCAGATTATTTCCATAGACAAAAATGAATTTACACATTTGGGATACTCCCGTAACTCAAGACTGATCTTTAAGCAGTCTAAATTTTTGTTGAGAAATGGTAGATAGAATAACAAACAATTATCATGATCGGAAATTTTACTCATTTCGTCACCGCTAGACGCTAGTTTATGGACTCGGTTAAAGTTGAAATATCTGCATCTTTAAATCTGGAAATTCCTCAGATTGATTCATTAAACACCGTCTTATCTTCTGAATCTCAATCTAGCTCTCGTTTTCCTAAAAATGCGATTCGTACTAGTTTACAAGCTTCTACTTATGATGCTATTTTTGCAACCATTTTTTCTATTACTACTGGGGGAATTTTACTTAGTAATTTTTTGGTAGAATTAGATGCTAGTCCGGTAATTTTTGGGATGCTTTCTTCAATTCCCATGCTAGTAAATCTCATTCAACCTTTGGGTGCTTATCTTTCAGAGCGCACTACTAGCAGGTTTCGATATTCGGCGCTGGTTTATGGAATTTCTCGCCTATTTTGGCTGTTGTTAGTAATAGGTATTATCTGTAAGAGTTGGGGATTGATCAATTCTCAGCAGTTGGTGATATTAACGCTGGTAATTGTCTTTTTTAGTCATCTTGTTGGGGGTTTGGGATGTGCATCTTGGATGAGTTGGTTAGCAATTATTGTTCCTCGCAGGTTGCGGGGTAGATATTTTGGAATACGTAATAGTGCGGCCAGTTTAACTAATTTGTTATGTGTTCCTTTAGCGGGTTTTGCTGTTTCTCATTGGTTTGGGGGAACTCTTCAAGGTTATGGGGTGGTTTTGTTGGTGGGGATTTTATTTGGGTTAGTTAGTTTAGGTTGTCAGTATTTTCAAATTGATGTTAATCCCCAATTACAAAATACTTATATAGGACTTACGCAAAATAAAGACAAAGTAGAGGTAATTCATGAATCAGTAGGGGTAATTCATGAATTACCCCTACCCTACAATAAGGAAAATGATAAAAATTCCCATTTTTGGATATTTTTACTGTATTTCAGTTTATGGATGTTGGCTTTTAATCTTTGCGCCCCTTTTGTAAATCTTTATCTGCTGGAAACTTTAAATATAGATGTGGGTTGGGTGACGGTTTACAGCAGTTTGCAAGCGGGGGCAAGTTTGCTAATGGTGGTTTTGTGGGGTAGGTTAGCAGATAAATTAGGAAATCGTCTGATTTTGATATTTGTGGGGATAATTGTTGCAGTTACGCCTTTATTTTGGTTTGGAATTGGTGACAGAAATTTAGATATTTGGTTGTGGCTACCACTATTACATATTTTTATCGGTGGTACTGGGGCGGCGGTGGATTTATGTAGTAATAATTTGCAGATTGGTGTTACACCATTAAGAAATCAATCTATTTATTTTGCGATCACTGCTGCTATTGCCGGTGTCACTGGTGCTTTAGGGACAACTATCGGCGGTTTTATCGCCCAATCTCCCCATTTTGGCGGTTTATTAGGTTTATTTGCCCTTTCTAGCATTTGCAGACTAGCAGCATTGATCCCGCTTGTGTTTGTGAGGGAACAGGTGACAGGTGACAGGTGACAGTAGAGATGGGGAAGCAGGGGAAGCAGGGGAAGCAGGGGAAGCAGGGGAAGATTAAGAACCCAATCACCAATCACCAATCACCAATCACCAATCACCTACTCTACCCCTGTAGAAGTTAATGTCATGGTTTCCCACAAAACCATGTTAGGTGCGGTGGGCATGGGTTGGTGTAAAGATATTAACTGTGCCAAGGTATTTTTTAACTGAGTGCGGGGAACAATTTCATCTACAAAACCATGTTTGAGTAAGTCTTCAGCGGTTTGGAAGTCTTCGGGTAGTTTTTCCCGCAGGGTTTGTTCAATAACTCGTCTGCCAGCAAAACCGATGGTGGCTTTGGGTTCGGCGATGATGATATCACCCAACATAGCAAAACTAGCGGTAACGCCGCCGGTGGTGGGGTTTGTCAGGACGGGAATGTATAATAAACGAGCATCTTGATGACGTTGTAGTGCAGCGGAAATTTTCGCCATTTGCATTAAGGACAGCATTCCTTCCTGCATTCTCGCACCACCAGAGGTACAAACGATAACTACAGGATAGCGGCGTTGGGTAGCTTGTTCTATTAAGCGGGTGAGTTTTTCACCGACAACAGAACCCATGCTACCACCCATAAAGCGGAAGTCCATGACTCCTAAAGCGATGGGTAAACCGTTAATTTGACCTAAACCGGTTTTTACTGCGTCTATTAAACCGACTTTTTCTTGAGTTTCCCGGATGCGATCGCTGTAGGGTTTGCGATCGCGGAATCCTAAAGGATCAGTGGGACGCAAATTTTCATCTATGGGTTTCCAAGTATTTGCATCAATTAACTGACGGATACGCTCATCACTATCGACTCGGTTATGATGACCGCATTCTGCACAAACCATTTGATTAGCTTTCAAGTCTTTAGCATAAGCCAAAACACCACATTTCGCGCATTTGTGCCATAAACCATCGGCTATTTCCCGTTCTTGTTTTTCTAAATGGGGAGATCCTGATTTACGACGATTTGCAAACCAATCAAATAGAGACTTTAAACCGCGTGATTCTTCGTTGTTTGCCATTTTTATCTTATTTAAGTAGGTATGAGATTCAAAACAGGTCAATCAATATTGGGATTTGGGATTTGGGATTTGGGATTTTAGATTTGGGATTTTAGATTGACCTCACCCACTGCTGGAGCGGGTATTGTGAATTGTGGATTTGAGGTAAGTATTCAGAAGATAGACTACAGAAGTCAGAATAATAACGCCTTATAGCGTCAGCTTTGATAATTTTGCTAAAATCTTGCTTCTCTCTATTTCTGATTTTATAAGCACTCTGACTCCTGACTCCTGACTCCTGACTCCTGACTCCTGATGATTTTTCTTAGCTTGACTAAATCACCAAATTACGCTTGTAACTAATTTTCGACTTGATTTTGTATTTTTTGGTTGATAGCTTAATAAAAATCCTGCTGCCAATACAACTTTTTTCCCAAAGTGTCAGGGGACTTAATTATATCAACGTATCGGCAAAGGTGTGAAAATACAAAACCCCCATGAAAATGAATCTTCCTCCCAATACATTATTTTTATTATTCAATGGTAAGCCATCAGCATTTATGAAATTAGTTGTATTTGCCAACTGCTAAAAGTATTATTGGACTGTAATACAATTCACAGGTTAATCTTACCAAAATATAAAGATCCAATGAAGTAATGCTGGTTACAGTCATGTGGTTACAGTCATGTGGTTACAGTCATGGAGGGTGTAGGTTGCTGAGGATGAGAATAAAAAACATTTAAATCTAATATTAAAGAAAAGTGATTTTAAAGTTTGAATTTGATGATAATAGGTGATTGGTGATTGGTGACTGGGAACAAGTAATTGGTAAGAATAAACTCTTGCCTCTTGCCTTCGTACTGACTCCTGCTATAAGTAAGTCGGCACGAAAAAACCAGGGTATTTAACAAAATGTAAAATTGATAAAAACCTTTTCCCTCCTGCCTTCTGTGTGGGAGCATCCCAATTTTGAAAAAAGAACCGCACTAAAACCAAAAACTCTCTGAAAATCTCTTACCTTTGTGTCCTTTGCGTTCTTTGCGGTTCAATCATATTAGGTTTTTGGAGCATTTTTACGTTAGATAAAAATAAATTTACAAATTTGGGATGTTCCCTTCTGCCTCCTAAGCTGTTACACAGCTAAATTGTATAATCCTAATATTCTGAACTCTTGTTTAACAGGCAAGATGCCTGTTCCACTTATACAAATTAAATGCACAACAGCTTACCTCCTGCCTTGTCATCACGACAATTTTTAACGCCTACCTACTTAACTGATATATTTCAAGATGGTGGTAGCACAAACTGTAGGTAAGAAGACAAAATAGCTTCACCACCAAAAACAGCAATTACCGCCCCCAAAGCTAAGAAAGGACCAAAAGGCATTCTTTGTCCCATTTGATGGCGTGAGACCATAATTGCACCTCCACCTATTAATACTCCCAAAAAACAGGCCATAAAACTAGCTATTAGCAGATGCTTCCAACCTAACCAAGCGCCCATCATCGCTGCTAGTTTCCCATCACCTGCACCCATGACGGGTTTTCCATAGGCTAGATAACCTAAAATTGAGATGCTATCAAACAGCCATAAGCCCAAGACTGTACCACCTATTCCAAACATTAGCTGTTTGATCCCACCCACCCAGCTATTTTCTGTTAAAAAACCTAAACCCATTTGAAAAACTAAGCCCAATACCAATCCCGACTTGGTAAGTTGACCGGGTAAAATCATTGTATCCCAGTCTATAAGAGATAGAGCTAATAACCAACTGCAAAAAGCCCAATAACCAATTGTTAAGGCTGAAAATTGAAATACCCAAAATACTATTAAAAATATAATTCCTGTTATCGCCTCTACTACAGGATAACGGGGAGAAATTTTGGTGTGACAATAACGACATCTTCCTTTTAACCACAACCAACCAAACACAGGTACGTTATCATAAGCTTTTAATTGGTTTAAGCATTTAGGACAGCGAGAAGGCGGCCAAAGTAAGGATAATCCCGCAGGTAGGCGATAAACTACAACATTGATAAAGCTACCAATAGCAGCCCCCAAAGCGAAGACAATGATACTAGCAGGGACGAAAATCAATGTTTCCATATTGTCAGTTGTCATTAGTCATTAGTTATTCTTCCCAGTCACCAGTCACCAGTCACCAGTCACCAGTCACCAGTCACCTAATACATATACGATTCAATTTGTTGTAAGGGTATAAAACATTCCTGTGGTAAGAGAATGGGTTGCTGAGTAAAAATTACTTTACCCCGATGAGTGACGCGACTAATTGCTACTCCTGAAGCTTGCCCCACAATTTCAGGATGTACCTCACAGTAGGTATAGTAAATTTGCCCAGCGGCTTTGATCACGGTGGGATCTACCAAAGGGGTTTGGTTTGCTGGGGTGGTGAAATTTCCCTGTCCTTGTCGTGAAGCGTACACTATTAGTTGTTATGTTATTGATAGATTTGCTTCTAGTGTATCTGAAACTTTTAGCAAAAAACGCTAAAATTTTCTTTTAGTACAATCAAACTATTTTGTTTCCAGAATCTTGATTAAAGCTTCACCCATTGCGCGACAACCTAAAAGATTCATTCCTGGGGACATAATATCTCCTGTGCGATCGCCTTGTTGTAAAACTTGTAACACTGCATTTTCTATTAAATCCGCTGCTGCTGGTTGATCTAAATCATACCGTAACATCATGGCTGCACTTAAAACCTGTGCTAAGGGGTTGGCTTTATCTTGTCCCGCAATATCGGGGGCTGAACCGTGAACGGGTTCATATACACCAGGTCCAGAAGCTCCCAAACTAGCAGAAGGTAACATCCCAATACTACCAGTTAACATGGCCGCAGCATCGGAAAGAATATCACCGAACAAGTTACCAGTAACAATAGTATCAAATTGTTTGGGGGCGCGGACTAATTGCATGGCAGCGTTATCTACATATAAATGAGATAGTTCAACATTTGGATATTCTGAAGCCAGCTTAGTCATTTTCTCTCGCCAAAGTTGAGATACATCTAATACATTGGCTTTATCCACAGAACAAAGTTTTCCGCCGCGTTTTTGGGCAGTTTCAAAGGCAACTTTACCAATTCTCTCTATTTCCGATTCGCTGTAAACCATCGTATTTACACCACGTCTTTCTCCGGTTTCTGTAGCAAAAATACCTTTAGGTTTACCGAAGTAAATCCCGCCTGTGAGTTCCCGCACTACCATAATATCTACACCTTCGACTACTTCCCGTTTCAAGGTGGATGCGTCTATAAGTTGGGGTAATATTTTAGCAGGTCGTAAATTGGCAAAAAGTTCTAAACCTGCTCTTAATCCTAATAAACCCGCTTCAGGACGTTTATCAGAGGGTAAAGTGTCCCATTTATAACCACCGATAGCAGCGAGCAATACTGAATCACTGCTGCGACAAGTTTCTAATGTTGCAGATGGTAGAGGTTCACCGGTTTCATCTATCGCTGCACCACCGATGAGGGCGGTTTGAAAATCAAAGTTCAAATCAAAGCGTTTAGCGACGACTTTTAGCACGTCCACTGCTACGGCCATTATTTCTGGTCCAATACCATCTCCGGGAAGTAGGGTGATACGGTAGTTTTTTGTCATGGTTTTGTTAATGGGTGTTTGTTTGCAGATTAATTATCATACCAGTGAGTAGTCAGTTTTTGATATCTCACGCAAAGACGCAAAGACGCAAAGGAAGAATACAAAAGCCATGGTAAAATATATGAGAACTTCTTTTATTTTCAATTTCTATCAATTTCCATCTGGTGTGACGTACTCTCCCAGTTGTGCGAAATTTTATCACTATAATTTAACGCAGATAAACTCAGATAAACACAGATAAAAGTTTAAAATAGCGGTAATAGTATGAATTTATGTTATTCTCAATATAGAAAATAAACCGGAGGCTACTAAAAATGACCCAAGAATTAATAGACCTCAGAAACAGTATTTTACAAGGAAATTATACAGAAGCTTTAGCAATTGTAGATGAATTAGAAGGAATGAGTAAAAAAGCAATAATCAGACAAATTAAATCATTCTTAAAAATACTACTCATTCATATAATTAAAAATCAAATAGAAAAAAGATTAACAAATTCTTGGATGGCCTCTATTCGTAATTCAATTAGAGAAATTCAAGAAATCAATCTCAAAGAAAACAAAAAATCCTATTACATCAATGAAGATGAATGGGAAAATTTAATAGAAGAATCAGTTATAGAAGATGCGATCGCAGATGCTAGTTTAGAAATAATGAACGGTAAATATACTCGTTCTCAACTATCAACTATAGTAAATAGAAAGCAAGTTATCAACACAGCAATTACATTTTTATCTCTCACTTATACCTATTCACCCAAAGAATTACCAGCTATCATGGATGATTATTTAAGTCAGTTAATAGCAGATATTTAAAAGATATTTAAAAGATATTTAAATTTGCACAACAGCTTAACTGCTTTTATTTTCAATTTTTATCAATTTTCATCTGGTGTAACGTACTCTCCCAATTGTGCAAATCTGATTTCTATTCTTCTGCGTTTACCTCTGGTTGCTGGATCTTTTCTCATATTTTTTTTAGCAAATCCTTGATTTTCTGGTAAAAATAATTGTGCTGCTGAATATGCTCTAAATTGGACTTTTTTAAATCGAGATAATCTAGTTTGATTTTGCGCTTTTTGCAGTTCTTTGACTACTGATAATGCTCGCATTAAACCTAAATCAGCATTAGAACGAGGACATAAGGTGTTAATATTTTGATTACCTGTGGCAACATTTTCTAGGTGATTATCTAAAGGTTTTAATGTTGGATTATTAGGGTTATTACAGTTGAGAAAATTTACTGGTTGATCATCGGTATGGCCTATAATTTCTAGTACCTCAGTTTCATTATTACATTGTTCTTGTTGAGAAAGGGTTTCTTCAATTAATTTTAATATTTTCCCTGGTTTGTTACCTTGCAAAATATCACTTTTTAAGTTATTTGGTAAAACTGCACTCCCTGAGTCAAAACTATATTGTTCAGAAGGAAGGTTAATAATTTTCGGTTCACAAACTATCCCTGGTGGTGGTGGTGGTTTTTTTTGAGCTACCACAAATACTAATAATAAGGTAATAATCATAAATGCGTTAGACATTAAATCTGTAAAGGATGTCCAAATTGTAAAGGTTTCGCTATTATTATTAGAACTATGGCGATTTCTTCTTTGCATAATAATTAAGTTCAATAGGTTCAAATTTTCTGGGTTAAGATCCTCGACTTCTACTAAGCTGTTGTGCAGCTAAATCGAATAAACAGCATTACCTTTATTTTTAACTTTGCGCTCCCATTTAATAATAAGACCTCCTTCGTTTAGCAATTTATTTAATAATTCTTCTAACTGTTCTACTGAT
>NZ_BJCE01000074.1:0-22707 GCF_005402885.1 Sphaerospermopsis reniformis | reverse complement strand
GTCTATAGATGATTTGTCATTTGTGTTTTGTGATTGGTGTATGGCGACATTGAATATGTATGGTTGCAGGTTGAATAATTACTTCTTACTCCTGCCTCCTGGCTCGTGACTCCTGACTCGTGACTCCTTACTTGTGACTCCTGACTCCTGACTTCTGACTCCTGACTCCTGACTCCTGACTCCTGACTCCTGACTCCTGACTCCTGACTCCTGACTCCTGACTCCTGTTAAATCTACAATTTCACTGTCACAGTCTTAATCTCTGTATATTGCTGTAAACCGTATTCTCCCAGTTCTCTACCCATACCCGACTGTTTGAAACCGCCAAAGGGTGCGGCTGCATCGAATACATCATAACAGTTTACCCACACCGTACCTGCACGGACATTGTTAGCGATCGCATGGGCTTTGGTGATATCCTGTGTCCACACCGCCGCCGCTAAACCATACATGGTATTATTTGCCCGTTGGATCACTTCTTCCACATCTTGAAATTTGATGATACTCATCACGGGTCCAAAAATTTCTTCCTGGGCAATTTTCATCTCATCGCGGACATCTGCAAACACTGTCGGGGTAATAAAATAACCTCTGTCTCCCACCCTGTCACCACCATAAAGCATCTGCGCCCCTTCCCGTTGACCTGATTCAATATAACTCATGACTCGGTTAAATTGTTCCTGGTCTACTTGGGGTCCTTGTTGGGTGTTGGGGTCAAAAGGATCGCCGACTGTACGCTGTCTGGCTATTTCTACACTTCTATTCACAAACTCATCATAAATTTTTGCTTCCACAAATAAGCGAGAACCAGCAGAACAGCATTGTCCTTGATTAAAAAATATCGCTTCATGGGCGGCTTGAATAGCGGCATCTATGTTAGCATCAGCAAAAACAATGTTAGGACTTTTGCCACCTAATTCTAAAGTTACCCGTTTCAGGTTGCTTTTTGCAGCCGCTTCCATAATTAAATGGCCGACTTCAGTTGAACCAGTAAAAGCAACTTTATCAATATCATGATGATATGCGATCGCCGCCCCCGCAGTGGGTCCATATCCTGATAAAATATTGACCACACCAGCAGGAAAACCCGCTTCCACAATTAACTCACCCACCCGCAACGCTGATAAAGGCGTTTGTTCCGCAGTTTTCATCACCACAGTATTACCCATTGCTAAAGCTGGGGCTAATTTCCAAGCTTGCATCAATAACGGGAAATTCCAAGGTATAATTTGACCAACAACTCCCACTGGTTCATGGCGAGTGTAACAGAAATAAGGACCATTAATAGGAATAGTCTTACCCTGTACCTTATCAGCCCAACCTGCATAATAACGATAACAGGCAATAACTGATTCTATATCCCCTACAGAATCATTGATAGGTTTACCATTATCGAGAGTTTCTAAACGTGCCAGTTCATCAAGATTTTCCTCGATTAAATCTGCTAACCTGTAAAGTAGATTACCTCTTGCAGTCGCAGAAATTTGCCGCCATTCGCCATTAAAAGCCTTTCTCGCTGCTTGTACTGCCTTATCTACATCCGCTGCATCTGCTTCTGCTACTTCACAAATTACCTCACCCGTAGCGGGGTTAATGGTAGCAAATTTTTTCTTGCTGACACTTTCCACCCATTCATTATTTATTAGCAGTTGGGTAGGACCTATTTTCACCTGTGGTTGTGGTCTTGTTGCTGTAACCATCAGACCCTCCTAAAATTTTAAGGCTTTTTGTTAAATGCTATTAAATTGATTCCAGGAGTTACACAATTACGGCTAAATCTTTTATATATGTTTACATTTGCAGGTGTTTTGCGCGGATGGGTGGGTGTAAAAAATTGGTGCTGTAAAAAAATGGCTGTATCTCTTGATAGGCTTGACTTTGGGGTTATTCCGCTTTTCCACCCACCCGCGCACCTTACACAGACTGGGTTTGGGTGTTTTTTGCTCTTGACACGATTCCTGAAATGGACTATGATAGAGTCACTCGCGCAATCGAACCTTGAAAACTAAATATAGATAGGCTTTCAGGATGCCGCTATTGCAATTTCCAATACTCCCTATTAGGGATTGAAACTTCTCTTGGCGACTTTTTCGCTACAATCACGGATTGCAATTTCCAATACTCCCTATTAGGGATTGAAACGCACTGTATGACGGCATTAGCTCCGGCGGTACAGATTGCAATTTCCAATACTCCCTATTAGGGATTGAAACTTTATGGTAAGAGTGACCCCATGAGCCGCACATTAATTGCAATTTCCAATACTCCCTATTAGGGATTGAAACTTAGTGAACTTTGCTTGGTAATAGGAATGCCCATATAAATTGCAATTTCCAATACTCCCTATTAGGGATTGAAACGTTGAGCAGATAAACATCGAAGCAGCCGCTAAAAAATTGCAATTTCCAATACTCCCTATTAGGGATTGAAACGTTGCCCCGGCTCTAAGGGGACTGAACGCCCAAATTGCAATTTCCAATACTCCCTATTAGGGATTGAAACCGATGAAAGTGCCTTTTCTTGCAGCAAAGTCTAAGGTTTATTGCAATTTCCAATACTCCCTATTAGGGATTGAAACGGGCAAAACCGCAAAGAGGAAGACGCTGGTATTATTGCAATTTCCAATACTCCCTATTAGGGATTGAAACCGTAGCCACTGCCTAAAACAATAATGGTGGTGATTGCAATTTCCAATACTCCCTATTAGGGATTGAAACAAATTAACTTTTTGTAAAGCTTCATTTTCTGTAACGATTGCAATTTACAATAATCCCTATTAGGGATTGAAACATCTCCTAAAGCAATAACCATGTCAGCAAGCTTTCTATTGCAATTTACAATAATCCCTATGAGGGATTGAAACGGCTTAAATGTAAATACTCAATAGATCCACGATTCGTCATCAAAATTTCGTAAAAGTTAAAGACGGTGATTGGTGATTGGTGACTGGGAGGATGAATAACCCAATGCCCAAAGAATATTAAGATTGTTATAGTGTAAATATATTTTTGTGATGAATACCGTACAAGTTGTTTCTGGTTTAACTGAAATTGCCCAAAAAACCCGTTTAGCTGCTAGTAGGTTGGGTGTACTTGCTACTGAGGAGAAAAATCAAGCGATTAATGCGATCGCTCTAGCTTTAGAATCTGCTCAGGATGAAATATTGGCTGCTAATGTGGCTGACTGTGAAGCAGCTATGGCGGAAGGTATTGCTAAACCTCTTTATAAACGTTTGCAGTTAGATGAACATAAATTAAGAGATGCGATCGCTGGTGTGCGTGATGTTGCTAAGTTAGATGATCCTGTTGGTAAAGTCCAAATTCACCGAGAAATTGATACTGGTTTAATTCTTAAACGTATTACTTGCCCTTTGGGTGTTTTAGGGATTATTTTTGAAGCGCGTCCCGAAGCAGCTATTCAAATTGTTTCTTTAGCCATTAAATCCGGTAATGGTGTTATTCTCAAAGGTGGAAAAGAAGCTTTACGTTCTTGTGAGGCGATAGTAAAAGCCATTAAAAAAGGTTTATCTAATACTGCTGTTAACCCCGATGCCGTGCAATTGTTAACAACAAGATCAGAAATATTAGAACTTTTAAAATTAGATAAATATGTAGATTTAATTATTCCCAGAGGTTCTAATTCTTTTGTCAGGTTTGTTCAAGAAAATACTCGCATTCCCGTTTTAGGTCATGCCGATGGCATTTGTCATCTTTATATAGATCAAGCGGCTGATTTTGAGAAAGCAATTAGTATAACTGTAGATTCTAAAACTCAGTATCCTGCGGCTTGTAATGCTATTGAAACTTTATTAGTTCACAGTAATATTGCTGCGGAATTTTTACCCAAAGTTGCTGAGGCTTTGCAAGCGCAAAATGTAGAATTAAGAGGTGATGAACGCACTTTAAAAATTTTACCTCAGATTGATTTAGCAACAGCAACAGATTGGGAAACAGAATACAGTGATTTAATTTTAGCCATGAAAATTGTTGATTCTTTGGAAGCAGCAATAAATCATATTAGTGAATATGGTTCTCGGCACACAGAAGCCATTGTTACGGAAGATTTAACAGCAGCAGCAACTTTTCAAGCATTAGTAAATGCAGCAGGAGTTTATCATAATTGTTCTACTCGTTTTGCTGATGGTTTTCGTTATGGTTTTGGTGCAGAAGTGGGAATTAGTACCCAACAAATGCCACCCCGTGGACCTGTGGGTTTAGAGGGTTTAGTAACTTATAAATATCAAATGTGTGGTGATGGTCATATTGTGAAAACCTACACTGGTGCTAATGCGAAATCATTTACACATCGAGATTTGGAATAAAATTAAAGAAAATAAAATTAAAGAAAATAGCGATGATAAATATCTGGTAAACAAACAAATTCCAACTGTATGGATTGATAACAAATCAAAGTTTTGTCTGTTGCTCCGTGATTTATCCTCGCTATCAGGTGTTATGATAAAAAACACCTACTTTACCTGACTAATTAGGTTTATTCAGCAAACCCTAACTAACTGATTCAAAAAACGCAGCCGGCGAAATATGAAAAAACTCCGCAAGTTTGTGAATATGATCAACAGTTAAAAGACGCTCTTTCCTCAAAACTTTAGATAAAATCGCCTCAGTTTCAAAAATAGGAACTAAGTCCTTTTGCTGCACATTAAATTCATCTATCAACGCTTGCAGTAACTCCACACCATAAATATCGGGTATGGGATTTTGCTTTTCTTCGTACTCATAAACTAGAGTACCTAAAACATCTAAATAATCTTCTTCATCAGGAGTTAATTCACCTTTATCAATCAAAAAATTGATAACCTTTTGTGTAGCAAAAAATTCCTCCTCAGAAGTAATGGGACGAGGGGGGAAAGATTTAAGTAATTCAAGATAAGCGTTGTTGTTACGTATTCCAAGGGTCATTTTTCCAGTCCTCCTGATCATATTCTGCATGGGTGAGGACATGACGGATAAAAACTTTTTGAGAATTGTACTTTACCAGCACAATAAGCCGATATTTATTACCGCCAATGTTAAAAACAGTGAGATTACCAACTTGATCAGCAGAAGGAAAACTTTGACGTAACTCTACAAAATTTTGCCATTCAGCTTTTAATGTAATTTTATACCATGATTGCAAGCTAGTTTGTGAGTTAGGGTGCTTTTGCCAAAATTCGGAAAGTGTCCGACGGGTGATAATGTGCATAAATATTTATTTCATGATTTTTACCTCTAACTTACAAGTAACGACATTTTTACCCAACTACAATAGTTTTCCGCAAAATTACAGAATAGACCTCTTTCAGAATTCATTTTATGTTATGATAGGAGTTTTTGTTAATAGTAGTGCCAAAAGATAAGCTGTTGTGCATTTAATTTGTATAAGTGGAACAGGCATCTTGCCTGTTAAACAAGAGTTCAGAATATTAGGATTATACAATTTAGCTGTGTAACAGCTTAAAATGCCTTTAAACCTGATAATAAAAAGCATTCCAGGTCAATTAGTCGCCTTACCCAAAGGTCTTTAATGGTAGCATCCATCACACTACCAACAGAAGATTGCACAATTGGCAAATTTAACAACATTTTACCCAAAGAAGGTAAATAACGTTGTAACAATAGGGGTATGACTTGCCAATCAGCCCGCAATGCTATGCTGGGAATATCTTTCATTGCGTCGTAAAGTCCCAAAAGACGCGATTTAAACTTTGAGAACCACTTAAACCGCAATAAAAGGAGGGACCAGAATCAAACTCAAAACCGCGTCTTTTAAAAGTGTGCGCTGCACCACCGGGAATATTATGACCTTCACAGACTACAACCCGTTTTCCATAACGTGCAAGTAACGCGGCCGCAGATAAACCACCGATACCGCTACCAATTACAATAATATCTGTCATTAGTCATTAGTTAAGAAGTCAGGAGTTAGGAGTCAGGAGTTAGGAGTCAGGAGTCAGGAGTCAGAATATTGGATAAATCAGTAGATAATCAATCAGTGATTTTTGATATAAATCCGCAAAGCTGATTGCTTTTAGCTGATAGCTGAATACTTACAGTCATTAGTCATTATTAGTTAATAATACACACCAATCAACTATCAACTATCAACTATCAACTATGACCAATTACCAATCACCTAACGAAGAACCATTAATTGAACTAAGAGGTATTTCTAAATCCTTTGGTAAAAATAAGGTTTTAGATGATGTTGATTTGCAAATTTTCCAAGGAGAAGCAATAGGAATTATTGGACCTTCAGGAACTGGTAAATCCACGATTTTAAGAATTATAGCTGGTTTATTACAGCCGGATGCAGGAGAAATTTATATTCAAGGGATAAAGCGAGAGGGGTTAATAGAAGATGGTGGTGATCCGGTGAGTATTGGGATGGTATTTCAGCAAGCAGCTTTATTTGACTCCTTGAATGTAGATGAAAACGTCGGTTTTTCATTGTATCAGAATACAAAATTAGAGCGATCGCGCATTCGCAAACTTGTCAACGAAAAATTAGAAATGGTAGGTTTACCAGGTATTGGTCATCTTTACCCCTCAGAACTTTCGGGAGGGATGCGAAAACGGGTAAGTTTTGCGCGTGCGATTATGTCTAATCCCGATAATCCCAAAGATAACCCAGAAGTTTTATTATACGATGAACCTACAGCCGGACTTGATCCTATTGCTTCAACAGTAATTGAGGATTTAATCCGCAGTTTGCAATGTACACAAGGAGTCTGTAGTACCTACTGCATCGTTACCCACCAAGATAGTACCATTCGTCGAACATCTGACAAGTTGATATTTCTTTATCAAGGAAAAGTGCAATGGCAAGGTAAAGTAAATGAAATAGATCATACAGAAAACCGTTTGATTAGACAATTTATGAGTGGGAGTATACATGGTCCAATTCAAGTGGCTGGTTGATAATATATTTTAGGAGTCAGGAGTTCAAGGAGTCAAAATAAAAATATTTGTTTACTATTTTCTCTTCACAGTATTTACAAATTACGAATTACGAATTACGAATTACGAATTACGAATTACGAATTACGAATTACGAATTACGAATTACGAATTACGAATTACGAATTACGAATTACGAATTACGAATTACGAATTACGAATTACGAATTACCAATTACCAATCAGGACTATTTTTATGGAGCGCGAAAAAATGCGAGGTCTAATTAGTGGATTCACTTCTACAAGAACTTTTAGAGAAGGATCGGTAGGTTTATTAATCTTATTAGGGTTAGGAGCATTTGGGGTAATATGGCTATGGTTAAATAGAATCACGCCCGGAAGCAGTTCTTATAAAGCTGTGGTTGAATTTGCTAACGCTGGGGGAATGCAAAAAGGCTCACCAGTTCGTTATCGTGGTGTGAAAGTGGGTAGTATTTCTAGTATCAAAACCGGAGCAAATGCTGTTAATGTAGAAATTGAAATCAACGATCCTCAATTAAAAATTCCTGCTGATTCTAAAATTGAAGCAAATCAAAGTGGATTAATTAATGAAAGTATCATTGATATTACTCCACCACCTAATGCACAAGTTCCTCAAGATATTGCCGGACCATTAGAGAAAGATTGTAATCCTGGTTTGATTATTTGTAACGAATCTACTAAATTAAAAGGTGAGATTGGAATTAGCGTTGATGAACTGATCCGCCAATCATCTGATTTTGCTGCTCAATATAATAATAAGGAATTTTACGACAACGTTAATCGCCTTTTAGTAACTTCTGCGAATGCGGCTGATAGTATTGCTAAACTCAGTCGAGAAATGCAAAGTGTCGGCAGAAGTTTTCAAGGACAATTAGGCACATTTTCTAATACTGCTGTCACTATCCAACGAGCAACAAATGAACTCACAACCACAACAACAAAAACCGCAAATCAATTAGGTACAACAGCGAGTGAATTTAGTACAACTGCAAAACAAGCAAGTAAGTTATTAAATAACTTAGATGAATTATTAACTACAAATCGTTCTGCTTTAGTCGGTACTTTAAATAATATTACCCAAACCAGTAACCAACTACGTCAAACAGTTAGTAGTTTATCACCTGCGGTTAATCGTTTAACAGAAGGAGAATTATTGAAAAATTTAGAAATTCTCTCTGCTAACGCGGCTGAAGCTTCTGCTAATTTAAAAAATGCTTCTAAAAATTTAAATGATCCGCAAAATATTGTGCTTTTGCAACAAACTTTAGACGCTGCTAGAGTAACTTTTGAAAATACCCAAAAAATTACATCTGACTTAGATGAATTAACAGGAGATCCGAAATTTCGGCAAAATCTTTTACAGTTGGTCAATGGTCTAAGTAAATTAGTATCTTCTACGGAAAATATGCAGCAACAAACAAAGGTTGCTTTTACCTTAGATGCTCTTAAAACATCTATGAATCCAGCCGAAAATATCACACCTAAACCTACTTTTAAAGCTGCTTCACAAACACCAAAATCTCTGGAAAATATCCCTAAAAATATCACTGCTAAACCAGAAATAAAAGCTGTTGAAAAAATCAACAAAGTAGTAATTTTCACCCCATTACCAACTACAGAAATAATCCAATTGAACACACAACCAGAGTTATTACCACCTGTAATTATTTCCGAACCATCTTCCCCAGAAAAAGCCGTAACTCCCACCGTACCTGCTGCTATGGAAAGTGCCGAAAACATTCCCCAAAACACCATTACACTTACCCCAAACTCATCCCAACAACAGCTATTGCAAAAGTTAAGAGAGCGAACAGGTGACAGGTGACAGGAGACTGGTGACTGGTGACAGGTGACAGGAGACTGGTGACTGGTGACTGGTGACTGGTGACTGGTGACTGGTGACTGGGCAAAAATATCTATCTCCTACCTTCTGCCTCCTGCCTTCTGCCTCCTGACTCCTGACTCCTGACTCCTTGTAATTAATTCCAATCTTCCTCTTCCTTCTTCCCCCGACTTTTATAAATGCCTCCAACTTGATGTATTTCACGGGTTTTGGCAAAAAGTTCCGCTTCCGTTAAACCCCAACGTTGCAAAACTTTATCTAAGTCTTGTTGAATGTCCCGTGCGCCAGGAAAGCCTTGATAGCGTATTCTCATCCGAGCTAATTCAGCTAAATTGTAATCTGTTGCCTCCTGAGAGAGTAAACTATTAATAAAGGGGCGATCGCGGTTGTAGAGTGGATGCTGTTGATCTTTACTTGCGGAAGATTCTGTCATAAATTTTACCGATGATAGGATTTCACTTGACCCAAGTTGACAGGCTCAACAGTTGCCAGAATAGCCAAATTTTTAGCCATAACTGGCAAATGACGGCTACTACACCTGAGCTAATTACGGCTCTCACCACTGCCATCTAATTTTAAATAAAGATACATTATCTTTAAGAAAATACAAGAAACTTTAGATCAGGGTGAACCTTTAGATCACCCAAAGTCCAAGCAGCAAGGGAGCAAGAACCCGCTATGTTTGAACACTTCACGTCCGAAGCCATCAGGGTAATTATGTTAGCTCAGGAGGAAGCACGCCGCCTGGGACATAACTTTGTCGGTACAGAACAAATTCTCCTGGGTTTAATGGGAGAAGGAACAGGGGTTGCTGCTAAAGTGCTGGCTGAGTTAGGCATTAACCTGAAAGATGCGCGTCGGGAAGTAGAAAAAATTATTGGTCGGGGTTCTGGTTTTGTCCCACCGGAAATTCCTTTTACACCAAAAGTAAAAAGTCTATTTGAGCAGTCCTTCAGAGAAGCTCATGGTCTTGGACACAATTACATAAACACTGAACATTTATTGTTAGGTTTAACTGAGGCGGGGGAAGGAGTAGCCGCCAAAGTATTGCAAAATCTCGGTGTTGACCTGCAAACTATCCGCAATGCCGTGATGAGTGTGTTAGGTGAAGATAACACAGTTTTTGCTGGTGGCGGACGCAATACCAGACGTAATCAAAATCTGAGTATAGAAGAATTTGGGCGTAATCTCACCAAATTAGCTCAAGAAGGCAGATTAGATCCGGTAGTGGGTCGGCAAAATGAAATTGAGCGCACTGTACAAATTCTCGGTCGTCGTACCAAAAATAACCCGGTGTTAATTGGTGAACCTGGTGTTGGCAAAACTGCGATCGCCGAAGGTTTAGCTCAACGCATCATTAACCAAGACGTTCCTGAAGTATTACTGGACAAAGAAGTAATTAGTCTGGATATGGGTTTACTGGTGGCAGGAACTCGCTTCCGGGGCGACTTTGAAGAACGTCTGAAAAAAATCATGGATGAAATTCGCTCCGTCGGTAATATCATCCTGGTAATTGATGAAATTCATACCCTCGTCGGCGCTGGTGGTACAGAAGGCGGTTTAGATGCGGCTAACATCCTCAAACCCGCATTAGCTAGAGGTGAACTGCAATGTATTGGTGCAACTACCTTAGATGAATACCGTAAATACATTGAACGGGATGCAGCGTTAGAGAGACGTTTTCAACCGATTTTAGTCGGAGAACCATCAGTAGCAGAAACTATTGAAATTCTCTATGGTTTGCGCGGTGCGTATGAACAACACCACAAAGTTACCATTGCTGATGATGCAATAATAGCAGCAGCACAGTTATCAGATCGTTATATTAGCGATCGCTTCTTACCAGATAAAGCCATAGACTTAATAGATGAAGCCGGTTCTCGTGTGCGTTTACGTCACTCCCGCATCATCAACAACAAAGAACTCAAACTGCAACTGAAAAACGTCAGCAAGGAAAAAGCAGAAGCTATCAGAGTTCAAGACTTTGGTAAAGCTAGTAAACTGCGTCAAGAAGAAATAGAACTGCAAACCAAACTTGACCTAGAAGAAAACCTGCAAACTCTCAACATTCCCAGCGTTGACGAAGAAGACATTGCTGAGATCGTCGCTTCTTGGACAGGTGTACCAGTAAATAAACTAACTGAATCTGAATCAGAGTTATTACTACACTTGGAAGACACCCTACATACACGCCTGATCGGTCAAGAACAAGCAGTTACAGCCGTTTCTCGCGCTATTCGTCGCGCCCGTGTGGGTTTAAAAAATCCTAATCGCCCCATCGCCAGCTTTATTTTCTCTGGTCCGACAGGGGTAGGTAAAACCGAACTAGCCAAAGCATTAGCGGCTTATTTCTTCGGTTCGGAAGATTCCATGATTCGCTTAGATATGTCCGAATACATGGAAAGTCACAATGTTTCCAAACTCATCGGTTCACCTCCAGGTTATGTAGGCTACGACGAAGGCGGACAACTAACAGAAGCAGTACGCCGCAAACCCTACACAGTGCTACTTTTCGACGAAATCGAAAAAGCGCATCCCGATGTATTCAATATGCTGCTGCAACTTTTAGATGATGGTCATCTTACGGATGCCAAAGGTCGAAAAGTAGACTTTAAGAACACCTTAATTATCTTGACATCTAACATTGGTTCTAAGGTAATTGAAAAAGGTGGTATGAGTTTAGGATTTGAATTTGATAACCAAGCTGATGCAAGTTATCAACGTATCCGCAACTTGGTAAACGAAGAACTGAAAAATTACTTCCGTCCTGAGTTCTTAAACCGTCTTGATGAAATTATCGTCTTCACTCAGTTGAACAAGGAAGAAGTCAAGCAAATTGCTGACATTATGCTGGGTGAGGTTGCTAACCGCTTAACTGAAAAAGGCATCAAATTAGAAGTCACAGCAGCCTTTAAGGAACTAGTGGTGAGAGAAGGTTATGATCCTAGTTATGGTGCTAGACCTTTACGCAGGGCTATTATGAGACTTTTGGAAGACTCCTTAGCTGAGGCTATTTTATCCAGTCAGATCATCGAAGGTGATACAGCTATTGTAGATGTAGATGATGATGGCCAGGTGAAAGTAAGGAAAGCAGAAACCCGCGAGTTACTGTTAGCTAATGTTGGTTAATTTTGAATAACATATTGACGTTATTCCGTTAATGGGGTAAAGGGAAAAGGTGAAGAAAAACCTTTAACCTTTACCCTTTATATATTTTAATATATTTTAATATATTTTAATATATTTTAAATTCAGAAAAAACTGGGCGATCGCTTACTTTATAAGCTGATGTCCCGCTAAACTATATAATCAAAAAACCTGAAGTTACAGTAACACAAGCATCTTGCTTATATTAATTATTCAGGTTAGGAGAAGGAACAGGTAAGGTTTACAGAGATTTTTTCTTCAATAACTATGTGCAATTACAATTAATTTTGCCTGCGTACTTATTAATTACTGGATAAACATAAAACATGATATCAGGGGAAATTAAAAGTCAAGTAGATAAAATTTGGGATGCTTTTTGGTCCGGTGGTATTTCCAACCCCCTAGAAGTAATTGAACAAATTACCTACCTGTTATTTTTGCGTCGTCTGGATGACCTGCATACCTTAGCAGAAAACAAAGCTACCCGACTCAAAAAGCCAATGGAACGGCGTATTTTCCCAGAGGGAGATTATGTATTAGAAAAATCCGAGTCGGGAGAACCGCTAAAAAAACGCCCCTATGATCATTTGCGTTGGTCGCGGTTTCAGCATTTCGCACCGCCAGAAATGTATGCTGTGGTGAATGAATTTGTCTTCCCGTTTCTGCGGACTTTAGGTGGTGATGACTCGACCTATGCCCACCACATGAAAGATGCTCGTTTTACCATTCCCACCCCCGCGCTACTTGCTAAAGTAGTGGACTTGATCGCTAATATCCCAATGGATGACAGGGACACCAAAGGCGACCTGTATGAATATATGTTAAGTAAAATTGCCTCAGCCGGACAAAATGGGCAATTTAGAACACCGCGCCATATTATTGGGCTAATGGTGGAACTGACAGCACCCAAACCGGGGGATGTAATTTGTGACCCTGCTAGTGGAACCTGTGGCTTTTTAGTGACTGCTAATGAATACTTACGTCAACATCACCCCCAGGTGTTAACAGATGTCAAGCTAAAAGCACATTTTCACCAGCAGATGTTTCACGGGTTTGATTTTGATAATACCATGCTGCGAATTGGCAGTATGAATATGCTCCTGCATGGTGTAGAAAATCCTGATGTGAGATATAAAGATTCTTTAGCACAGGAACACGCAGACGATGAGGAAACCTATACTTTATTATTGGCTAATCCTCCCTTTGCTGGTTCTTTAGACTATGAAAACACAGCCAAGGATTTATTAGAAATAGTTAAAACTAAGAAAACAGAGTTATTATTTTTAGCTTTATTTTTAAGATTGCTGAAACCAGGGGGTAGGGCGGCGGTAATTGTCCCCGATGGGGTGCTGTTTGGGTCTTCCAAGGCACATAAAGAATTGCGGAAAATACTGGTAGAGGAACAAAAGCTAGATGGAGTCATATCCCTCCCTGGTGGTGTGTTTAAGCCCTATGCGGGAGTTTCTACGGCGATTTTACTCTTTACTAAAACCAATTCGGGAGGAACTGATTTTGTTTGGTTCTATGATGTCAATGCCGATGGATTGAGTTTAGACGATAAAAGAACACCTTTGTTAACTGAGGATAAACTTGGATCTGTGCCGGCTGTGCAGTTAACCCCGGAGGAACATAGTAAAAATAATTTACCTGATATTTTAGCACGGTGGCAGGTACGTAATACTACAGAACGAGAACGCCCCCGCACCGCTCAAAGTTTCTGTGTCCCAAGGGCGGATATTGCGGCTCAAGGGTATGATTTAAGTCTTAATCGTTACAAGGAAGTGGTACATGAGGAGGTAGACCATTTACCACCCCAGGAAATTCTGGCTAATTTAGCTAAGTTGGAGTTAGAAATTCAACAAAGTATGAAGAAATTAGGGAGTTTGTTAGGTTAACGTTCCCTGAGCGAAGTCCGTTCCCTGAGCGAAGTCCGTTCCCTGAGCGAAGTCCGTTCCCTGAGCGAAGTCCGTTCCCTGAGCGAAGCCCGTTCCCTGAGCGAAGCCCGTTCCCTGAGCGAAGCCCGTTCCCTGAGCGAAGTCGAAGGGAACAAAGTCGAAGGGAACAAAATCCAAGTCCGTTCCCTGAGCGAAGTCCGTTCCCTGAGCGGAGTCCGTTCCCTGAGCGGAGTCGAAGGGAACAAAGTCGAAGTGTCGAAGGGAACAAAGCTTGTACTGAGCTTGCACTGAGCGAAGTCCGTTCCCTGAGCAAAGTCCGTTCCCTGAGCGAAGCTTGTACTGAGCGAAGCTTGTACTGAGCGAAGTCCGTTCCCTGAGCGAAGTCCGTTCCCTGAGCAAAGTCCGTTCCCTGAGCAAAGTCCGTTCCCTGAGCGAAGTCCGTTCCCTGAGCAAAGTCCGTTCCCTGAGCGAAGTCCGTTCCCTGAGCGAAGCTTGTACTGAGCGGAGTCCGTTCCCTGAGCGAAGCCCGTTCCCTGAGCGAAGTCCGTTCCCTGAGCGGAGTCCGTTCCCTGAGCGAAGCTTGTACTGAGCGAAGCCGAAGTGTCGAAGGGAACAAAGTCGAAGGGAACAGAGAGAGGGAACATTGCCAGATTTAAGTATAAAATAAACTTAAAAAATTCAATCATCAACCGATGGCATATATATATATTATTGAATGTGCTGATGGTACTTACTATACTGGTAGTACAATGGATTTAGATCGTCGTTTATGGGAACATCAAAATGGTTATGGAGCAAATTATACAGCGAAACGCTTACCTGTTAAGTTAGTTTTTTGTGAGTATTATGAGCTTGTAAAAGATACTTATGAACGGGAAAAACAAATACAAGGTTGGAGTCGCAAGAAAAAACAAGCTTTGATTTTAGGAAATACAAATTTATTACATAAGTTGGCTGAGTGTCAAAATGAAACTCATTACAGTCGGTTTGCTCATTTGAGTTAGGAAAAGTGTTCCCTTCGACACTTCGGCTTCGCACTTCGGCTTTGCACTTCGGCTTCGCTCAGTACAAGCTCAGTACAAGCTCAGTACAAGCTCAGTACAAGCTTAGTACAAGCTTCGCTCCCTTCGACTTCGCTCAGGGAAAGGGAGGCGGTGATGTTCCCTTCGACTTCGCTCAGGGAACGTTGGTCAGGGAACGGGGAGGCTCAGGGAACGGGGAGGCTCAGGGAACGTTGGTCAGGGAACGTTGGTCAGGGAACGTTGGTCAGGGAACGGGGAGTGAAATTAAAATAGTAAGAAAATAGTAAGATAAGCAGTTTATAGGAGTAATGGTCATGACAGTTACAACTGCTCAAAAAATGACTTTTGAGGAATTTCTTAATTATGACGATGGGACGGATTATTTATATGAATTGGAAAATGGGGAATTAATTGTTATGCCTTTTGAAAGTGAGATCAATCGGCGCATAGCGATGTTTTTAGTTGCCTATTTTCTAAAATTAGGTATTCCCTATTACCGCTTGAGTATGAAAACAGAAATAGCTGTAAATAGTCGCATGGTGGGGGTGCGTGTTCCTGATTTGGTGGTATTTTCTGAAGAGTTGGCACAGGTGATGCAAAATGCTACACGCTCTTTAATTTTAATGGATATGCCGCCCCCTTTGTTGGTGGTTGAGGTGGTAAGTCCTAATCAGGAAAATCGAGATTATCGTTACAAGCGTTCTGAGTATGCAGCGCGGGGTATTGCTGAATATTGGATTGTTGACCCGATGGGGCAAAAGGTGACTGTTTTAGAGTGGGTGGAAGGTTTGTATGAGGAGCAGGTTTTTACAGGTGATGAGGTGATTTGTTCGCCTTTGTTTTCTGAGGTGAAGTTAACTGTAAATGAGTTATTACAAGGATAATAAAAATGTGTATATAATTGATTTTATTGAGGTAAAAAACTATGCGAATTACTTTAGATATTCCTGATGAAATGGTAGAGAGTTTAGAATCTCACAAGGAAGATTTACCAAAAATATTGGCTTTAGGGTTACGAGAAATTAATGCTAATCCCAAGGGTGGTATTTCTGGTTTAGCTGAGGTTTTAGAGTTTTTGGCAATGTTGCCATCTCCTGAACAAATTTTATCTCTTCGTCTTTCTTCTGAAGTTCAGGATAAAATTGATGCTCTTTTAGAGAAAAATCGCCATCAAGGTTGGGATGAAAATGATCTTGTTTTATGGCAACATTATGAGTTTATTGAGCATTTAGTCCGTCTTGCTAAAGCTCAGGCTTTACTGAAGTTACAAGCAAGTTATGAGTAAAAGTTATATTCCTAATAGTGTGCGAAAAATGGTGTTTAATCGCGCTCAGGGGTGTTGTGAGTATTGTTTGATTCCAGAAAAGTTAGTTTTAGCTAATCATCAGATAGATCATGTAATTGCAGAAAAACATGGGGGTGCAACTGTGTTAGAAAATTTAGCTTTGTCTTGTTCCTTATGTAATCAAGCTAAAGGTAGTGATATTGCTTCAATTGATCCTGATTCTGGTGATACTGTGAGACTCTATAATCCTAGAAAAGATATTTGGCAAGAGCATTTTATTTTAAATTCACAAAGTGGTATGATTGAACCTCTAACAGCAATTGGTCGGGTAACTGTTCAATTATTACGGATGAATCGTGTTGAGTATTTACCTGTACGTAAAATTATTTCTAGTTTAAATATAAATTAGTAATTTTTTATCAAAAAAGCACTTTCTTCATGCACAATTAGAGTTTTAGTTGAGGTTATTTATATATAAGATTTTATTTTTTAATATCAATGTTGTTTATTAAAGATTTGGAGAAAATGCAAGGATGAAAAATAAAATTCCGTTTTCATGGCCGACTTATTCATTTAAAGAAGTGGCTGAGGTTATTACAGGTACAACACCATCAACAAACCATCCTGAGTATTATGGCGATTTCATACCATTTATAGGTCCAGCAGAATTAGGTGGTGTAGAACCAATTACAAAAAGCTCTAAAAATCTTTCAGATGAGGGAGCAAAACAAGCAAGACTTTTACCTAAAGAAGCTGTATTAATCTGCTGTATTGGTGCAACAATTGGAAAAGTTGGCTTTTCGGGAAAAAAATTAGCCACTAATCAACAGATTAATGCTTTGGTTTGTAACAACAATATTGTTTTTCCTCGATATGTATTTTATTACTGTCGGACACTTGAATCTCTATTTAGACACCAAGGATCTTCTACAACTTTGCCTCTTTTACCAAAAGGTCGTTTTCAAGAAATAAAGATTCCTGTACCACCATTAGAAGAACAGAAAAGAATAGCGGAGATATTAGATCAAGCGGAGGAGTTGAGGAGAAAAAGAAAAGAAGCGATCGCACAACTCGACACCCTCAATCAATCCATTTTTATAGAAATGTTCGGAGATCCTGTTAAGAATTTTAAGGGATGGAATATTACAAAAGTTGGGGAAGTTGCTGATGTACAGGGTGGGCTTCAAGTTAGCAGTGCAGCCAGAAAAAAATACCCACGAGAAATTCCATATTTACGAGTAGCAAATGTTTACAGAGGCTACCTTGATTTAAGTGAAATTAAAATGATGCGTGCTACGGATACTGAAATACATAGAACTTTGCTCAAAAAAAATGATTTATTAATTGTTGAAGGACATGGAAACCCTAACGAAATAGGTCGTGTAGCTTTATGGAATGGTTCTATTAATGATTGCATTCACCAGAATCATATTATCCGCGCTCGTTTTGAAATACATAAAATTATTCCACTTTATGCTTGTCACTATCTTAACTCACCAGGAGGAAGGCAACATTTACTAAAGTCTGGGAAAACAACATCAGGTCTTAATACTATAAGTGTTTCAGAAGTTCGAGCCACCCCTGTTTTACTTCCCCCCCTATCTCTTCAAAAAGAATTTGCTCAAAGAGTGGAAGCAGTAGAAGAACTGAAAAAATCACACCGCGCCTCATTATTAGAACTAGATGCCCTCTTTGCATCCCTCCAACATCGTGCATTTAAAGGAGAACTATAACCTAAAAAAAATTGATTTACACTAGAAAAAAACCGAGAAATATTAGACTTCTAAAACTACTTTCGCCACCGATTCAACCAATCTACCTGACCAATCCAATCCGCCGCTTCTGCGTCAGATAATAGGTTATCTAATGCCATAATTAAATCGGAAAGTGACCAACTATTCTGAGCAGCAAGGATAATACCACCATGTTGCGGATACTTTTCTGCTAGAACAATAAAGTCTCTAATATTGAAAGTAAAAATACATCTTCCCTGAGAAGTTGCACGTAATAATTGAATTTCATCACTAGCATCTAAAGGCATCCAGTCATTTGGTGTACGAGTGACATCATGACCTTTAGACACCAATGCTAAATGTAGTGATTTACTAGAGGTATCAGCATCCAGATGCAGCTTGAGTTTAACCATTGGCACTTTCTAAGGATTGCTCAGAAGAGATCGCTGTATCAATCTGCTCCTTATTGACTACATAAAAACTCAAAGCCTCTCTTACTTGTGCCTCATTTAGCTCATACTCATCAGCAATTTGACTGAGACTCATACCCCATTTTTGGGAAGCTATCACCACAGTCTGGACTCTAATTCCTGTACCTTTAATGATTGGTACAAGTTGCCCATTTGCTCCCTGACGATAAGCAATTTGTGAAAAAGATGCTTTCAGGGTACTGACTTTTTCTGTTACAGCCCACAGAATAAATTGATCAACCGAAATCCCCTGACTTTGAACTAATTGCTCAATTTCATGCTTCAACTGTTCAGGTAAATTTAGGGTATATGCTGTCATTTGCCGTATTTATTTGCTGGCCTTAGAAACATCATAAGAAACATTATATTCTAAATGTAGCTCAACATCCCATGAAATTCTAGCTTGAAATCAACATATTTACTGAATATAATGAGTATAATCTATTGAAACTAACAACAGCTTATTAACTAAATGAGCCAGTTTACCTTTCTTCAAGCTGAATTTCCCACCATTTACGAATCTGCTCACAAAGCCTTTAAAACAGCCTATCGTGACCCGCGGACAGCCTGTTTTTATAGCCGTCGCGCCTTAGAATTAACAGTAAACTGGCTCTATAAATACGACAATACATTAAACTTACCCTATCAAGATAACATTAGCGCCCTCATCCATGAACCGACCTTTAAACAATTAGTAGGTCAAGCCATATTTAACAAAGCCAAACTCATCATTAAAATTGGTAACAACGCCGTTCATGATGAAAGAAAAGTACCCGTTAACGATAGCCTCACCGCAGTCAAAGAATTTTTTCATATAGCATATTGGTTAACCCGTACCTACGGACGCACCACCAAACCAGAACCAGGTTTAACCTTTGATATTAACGCCATACCGCAAGTTACCAAAACCACCCCGGTGAGTGAGCAAAGTCGAACTCCAGCCAGTGAGAGAGATAAAACCCCGGTTAGTGAACAAAATCAAACTAAACTTAGTGAGAAAAACAAAACTCCGGTGAGTGAGCGAAGTCGAACTCAAGAACTGCAAAAATTAGCAATAGAACTCAAAGAAAAAGATGAAAAACTCTCCCTACTACTAACAGATAAAAACGCCCTAGATGAAACCATAAAACAACTCAGAGCCGAATTAGCAGCAGTCAAAAAAGTAAATATTAGCCAACCAGATACACACGACTATTCAGAACAAGAAACCCGCAAGTCCATCATAGATTTATTATTAAAAGAAGCAGGATGGAAGCTGGTTTCGACTTCGCTCAACCAGCGCAACAGTTCCCGTTCCCTGAGCGAAGTCGAAGGTCGTTCCCTGAGCGAAGTCGAAGGGAGCGAAGCTTGTACTGAGCTTGTACTGAGCGAAGCCGAAGTGCGAAGCCGAAGTGTCGAAGGGAGCGAAGCCGAAGTGCAAAGCCGAAGTGTCGAAGGGAACGTTTCCTGTGAATATCCAGTAACAGGAATGCCCAACAACTCCGGTAATGGCTCTGTAGATTATGTATTATGGGGAGATGATGGTAAACCCCTAGCAGTAGTCGAAGCCAAACGTACCCGCAAAGACCCCCGCAACGGTCAACAACAGGCTAAACTCTATGCAGACTGTTTAGAAAAACAATTTAACCAACGTCCCTTAATTTTCTACACCAACGGTTATGAACATTGGTTATGGGATGACACCAACTACCCACCGCGACAAGTCCAAGGGTTCTACAAAAAAGCCGAATTAGAATTACTTATCCAACGCCGCAGCATCCGCAGATCCTTAGCCCAAGCAGATATTAAACCCAGTATAGCAGAACGCTATTACCAAACCCGTGCAATTCGCCGAGTTACAGAAGCTATAGAAACCGACAAAGAACGCAAAACCCTGTTAGTCATGGCTACAGGTGCAGGAAAAACCAGAACAGCGATCGCCCTAGTAGAAATGCTGATGCGTTGTAACTGGGTCAAACGCGCCCTATTTTTAGCCGACCGTGTGGCCTTGGTAGACCAAACCATCAAAGTATTAAAAAAACACCTACCAGAAGCATCTCCAGTTAACCTAGTCACAGAAAAAGATGGAGAAGGGAGAGTATTCGCTTGTACCTATCAGACCATGATGGGATTAATTGATGATACCAAAGAATCAGAAAAACGGTTTAGTGTTGCCCATTTTGATATAATTATTGTTGATGAAGCCCATCGTTCCGTCTTCCAAAAATATCGCCACATCTTCAATAATTTTGATGCTTTACTATTAGGATTAACCGCCACCCCCAAAGATGAAATAGACCGCAATACCTACGGATTATTTGATTTAGAAAGTGGTGTACCTACAGATGCCTATGGCTTAGAAGATGCGGTAAAAGATGGCTTTTTAGTCCCACCTCAAGCCGTCTCAATTCCCCTAAAATTCCAACGTCAAGGAATTAATTATAGTCAACTATCAGAAACAGAAAGAGAAGAATGGGATGCTATAGAATGGGATGATGAAGGTAACATCCCCGACCGCATAGAAGCAGCAGCAGTCAATCAATGGTTATTTAATCAAGATACAGTAGATAAAGTTTTAGAACATCTAATGACCAGAGGTTTAAAAGTTGCCGGCGGTGATATCTTAGGTAAAACAATTATCTTTGCTAAAAATCAAGCTCACGCTAACTTTATCGCTGACAGATTTAATATTAACTATCCCCAATTTAAAGGTGAATTTGCTCGCGTCATTACCTTTAATACTAAATACGCTCAAAGTATTATAGACGACTTTTCTAAAAAAGATAAAATGCCCCATATCGCCATTTCTGTAGATATGTTAGATACGGGAATAGATGTACCAGAAGTAGTAAATTTAGTCATGTTTAAATTGGTGCGTTCTAAAACCAAATTCTGGCAAATGTTAGGAAGGGGAACTCGTCGCTGTGCTGACTTATTTGGTATAGGACAAGATAAACAATTTTTCTATGTATTTGACTACTGCCAAAATTTAGAATTTTTCCAACACAACCCAGAAACCACAGATGCACCCATAGGTAAATCTTTAAGTAAGCAGTTATTTACTAAACGCCTGGAATTAATAGCAGAATTAGATAAATCAATTGTTGATAATTCTATTAATAATTCCGCAATTTACGAAAATCAAACATCTGCAAAAGAACCAAAAACAAATACAGAACTGCGGCATCAAATAGCTAATTTATTATATACAGAAGTGGCAGCCATGAACACAGAAAATTTTATAGTTCGCACAAAACGCCAATTTGTAGAAAAATATGGTAATTATGAATCATGGAAATCATTAGCTCAAGAAGATATTATTACCTTAAATCAAGAAATTGCCGGTTTACCTTCCCAAATACCCACAGAAGCAGAAGAAACCAAACGCTTTGATATATTAATCTTAAAATTACAACTAGCCATAGTCAAATCTCAACCTAATTTAAAACAATTACAAACACAGGTGAAATCAATTGCTGGGTTACTAGAAGAAAAACCAGATATTCCTTTAATTCAAGCACAATTACCATTAATTCAAGATATTCAAAGCGACGAATGGTGGCAAGATGTCACCTTACCCATGTTAGAAACACTCCGCAAACGTCTACGGGGTTTAGTAAATTTAATTGATAAGAAACAACGCGAACCCATTTATACTAATTTTGAGGATGAAATGGGAGAGGAAATTATAGTAGAATTACCTCATTTTACCTCAACAGATCAATTCTATAAGTTCCGATCTAAAGCCAGAGCCTTTTTAAGAGGGCATCAAGATAATATAGTTATTTTCAAACTCAGAACCAATAAACAATTAACCGCATCAGATTTATCCGAGTTAGAAAGAATATTAGCAGAAAGCGGTATCGGAGAAACGGAAGATATTAACCGCGCTAAAGAAGAATCTCAAGGACTAGGCTTATTTGTGCGTTCCTTAGTCGGACTAGATAGGGAAGTTGCTAAACAAGAATTAGCTAGTTTTATAGCTGATAAAAACCTTAATGCTAATCAAATAGAATTTATAGATATGATTATCAACTACCTCACAGAACATGGTGTCATGGATGCAGCATTACTCTATGAATCACCATTTACTGATATTACACCCCAAGGACCAGATGGACTATTTACCTCTGCTCAAGTTGATGAATTAATTGCTTGTTTAGAGGAAGTTTATCAAAAAGCGATCGCCTAACTAAACGTCTAAATAGGGCTTGCTGAGAAAGTCTTTCCGTGAGGGCATAGGAGTCAGGAGTCAGGAGTCAGGAGTCAGGAGTCAGGAGTCAGGAGTCAGGAGTCAGGAGTCAGGAGGAGATTTGAAAATTTCTTTGCCATCTCTTGAAATCCCAAAAAATGCACACTTTTTCCGGTATACGCTTCAAAACCCTTGCACTTTTT
>NZ_BJCE01000073.1:0-22844 GCF_005402885.1 Sphaerospermopsis reniformis | reverse complement strand
ACCTGTTTTGTTTTGCTTTGTTTTTATCCTCTATTTTCTGACTTTTTTCCTAGACTTTAAATTTTTCCTTTACGATCGCTTGACAATCAAGACAGTCGCTACAAAAACTCTTAACCGAACAGTATTGGATTGGTAATAGGTGATTGGTGATTGGTGATTGGTAACTAGATCATGATTTTAGAACGAAATATAACCAACGCATTTCAAATGGATGAAACCACGTAGCAACGCCATGTACACTCTTGGAGTGTGTAGAGTCGCATTGCTACTGTTTTAACACAAACCGTTTAATAATATTTCTTCAACAACTTGTTAGAAAATAACAGTACAAAAACTAACAAACTTAACTGAATTTGCCAAGGTGCAACAATCAGGCTCAGAATCAGCGTTACAGCCGTCAATACACCTGAAATATAAGCAACTTCATCATTATGTTTGTTCCAAAAGTAACCAGTAATTAACCCAGTAAATAATGGAATCAGAAAAAACAAAGGCATTTTACCCAATCCTGAACTAACAGCCTCATGGTTGAAATCCATAGATTCAACCTATAGGAGGAATAAGAATTGATTATAGACTTACGTATGTTTCCTTTACAAGAATTTTACAATATTTTTCTTGAACAAAGCTTAAACTGAGGATAGGAAACAGTTTAAATTATATAACTGGGTATATAATTGGGTATATTATGAAATTTACAGGCTTGTACTGGCATATTGAGCAAGCATATTAAATCTTGAAGTAGCATTTTTAACAAAAAAATCGAATGTTGAACATTCCGCAATTACTAGCAACAGAACTAGAACTTAAACCCCATCAGGTGCAGAACGCACTGGAACTTTTCGCTGAAGGTGCGACAATTCCCTTTATTGCACGGTATCGCAAAGAACGCACTGGAGAAATGAATGAAGTGCAATTGCGGGATTTATCTGATAGGCATACGTACTTAACAGAATTAGAAGAAAGAAAGCAAGTAATTTTAAATGCTATATCAGAACAAGGTAAACTCACAGAAGAACTACAACAGAAAATAACCTCCTGTTTACAAAAAACAGAACTTGAGGATTTATACTTACCATACAAACCAAAACGCCGCACCCGTGCAACTATCGCTAGAGAGAAAGAACTAGAACCTTTAGCAGCATTTATTAAATCATTAAATGTGAAAAATGGCGTAGGTGCTGACTTAGAAATAGAAGCAGCAAAATATATTTCTGAAGAAAAAGGCGTAAAAAATGCAGAGGAAGCATTAAAAGGCGCATCAGATATTTTAGCTGAAGAAGTAGCAGAAAAAGCAGAATTACGCGCCTATCTGCGGGATTATTTCTTAGATGAAGGGGTGTTTGTTTCCCGTATTAAAGAAGAACATCCAGAAGGTACAACCAAATTTGAAATGTACCGCAATTATCAAATCAAAATCAAAAATATCGCCCCTCATAATATGCTGGCTTTGTGTAGAGGAGAAACAGAAAAAATCTTAAATTTTGACATGGATTTTGATGAAGATTTTGTACTTTCCTATTTAGAATCCCAAGAAATTAAAACCAAGGTCAGAAATATCAGAGACTTTTATCAAGCCATGTTAAAAGATGCCTTTAACCGCTTGATGAAAACTTCTCTTATCAGTGAAGTAATTTCTGAGAAAAAAACTTATTCTGATATAGAATCAATCAAAACATTTGAAGCTAATTTGCGGGAATTATTATTATCTGCACCTGCGGGAATGAAACCCACATTAGCGATAGATCCAGGTTTTAGAACAGGTTGCAAAGTTGCAGTTTTAGATCAAACAGGTAAATTCTTAGAATATCAAGCTGTATTTCCTCATCAAGCAGCAGAACAACGACAAAAAGCAGCACAAACACTAAAGAAATTAATTCAAAAATACAACATTGAATTAATCGCCATTGGTAACGGAACAGCATCCCGTGAAACCGATGAATTTGTAACAGAAGTATTAACAACTTGTGAATGCAAACCTGTTAAAGTCATAGTCAATGAATCTGGTGCTTCCATATATTCAGCCAGCAAAGTTGCACTTGCAGAATTTCCTGATTTAGATGTTACCGTCAGAGGTGCAATTAGTATCGGGAGAAGATTACAAGATCCCCTAGCAGAATTAGTAAAAATTGACCCCAAATCAATTGGTGTGGGACAATATCAACACGACGTTGATCAAAAATTGCTGAAAAAGAAACTCGATGAAACAGTAGAAAGTTGTGTGAATTATGTGGGAGTAGATTTAAACACTGCATCCAAAGAATTGCTAACCTTTGTTTCAGGAATTACCCCCACAGTTGCTAACAATATTATTGCTTATCGCAACCAAAACGGCGCATTCAAAAATCGCAAACAACTGTTAAAAGTAGCGAAACTAGGACCAAAAGCTTATGAACAAGCAGCAGGTTTTTTAAGAATTAGAGATGGAGAAAACCCCCTAGATAACACCGCAGTTCACCCAGAAAGTTATCCTGTAGTAGAGGCGATCGCTAAAGATTTACAAGTACCATTAAAACAGGTAACACAAATAGCTGAAAATCTGAAAAAAACCAACCTCAAAAAATACGTAACTGACACCATTGGAGAACCAACCCTGCGTGACATTCTCAACGAACTAGAAAAACCAGGAAGAGATCCCCGTGCAGAATTTAAGTATGCAACATTCAAAGAAGGAATAAAAGAAATTAGCGATTTAAAAGAGGGAATGGAACTAGAAGGAATAGTCACCAACGTTGCTAACTTTGGTGCATTTGTTGATATCGGAGTACATCAAGATGGTTTAGTTCACATATCCCAACTTGCAGATAGATTTGTAGATGATCCCAAGAAAATAGTTAAAGTTGGACAAGTAGTAAAAGTCAGAGTATTAGAAGTGAACGAAAAATTAAAACGCATTAGTTTATCAATGAAAGCAGTCAAACAATAAGCAAGGAGTCAGGAGTCAGGAGTCAGGAGTGAAAACCGCTGACTGGAAAAGACTCCAGTTTCCTATAAGTGAAAAATCCTCCTTCCGATATACCTCAATCCTATCTAGCAACAGATGTGAAAACTGCAAAATTCTTTAAAAATAAAGGTAGCAGTTACAGAGGTAAAAATAATGTGGGCGACATTTTTAACCGCACTCGCTACAGCATTAAGCTTGTTAATTGTCGATATCATCTTTCCTGGTGTTAGAATTGCCAATTTTCCCGCAGCTTTAATTGCTGGGTTAGTAATTGGTGCGATTAATGGTTCAATTAAACCAATTATTTCCACCCTATCTTTACCATTGACTTATGTAACTTTCGGTGGATTTTCTTTAATAGTCAACGGAATTTGTTTTTGGTTAGCATCAGTTTTAGTTCCTGGTTTTAGAGTGCAGGGAATTATCGCTTTTCTTCTCGCTCCAGTAGTTCTATCTTTGGCTAATACCTTCATCAATAAATACTTTGCAGAAAGAAATCTGGAGTTACAAGGCAATAATAGTCAAATCACGACTGAATCTTAAATGAAAGCAAGTAAGTAGTTTTGAAAAAGTAGGAATCATCCCATGAAATTAACTCGTTTGCTGCTTGGTTTATTCTTACCTCCTGTGGGAGTATTTCTGACAGAAGGTGTAGGTATAACTTTGATCATTAACATTTTGTTAACCTTGCTAGGTTGGCTTCCCGGTAGTATTCATGCACTGTGGGTAATTACCAAACATGAAGAAAGATTGAATAGAGGGGAAGGTTTTTAGTTGAATTTTTGCAGAGAAATAGCAGTTTGTGTTCAATAAATTTCTTCCACTAATAGATTTTCTGCTGCTTCTAACATAGATGCAGCAATATTTTTTAAATCTTCCCGATTATTTAAATAAGTTCTTAAAGCTTCCATCGGATCTATACTGCTGCTGGCACTTAATTCAGGAATACGCGGTTTAGCTAATTGACTAACTAATTCTGGTTGAATTGTATAGATGTGCGCTGTACTTAAAGCTTTATGAATTGCGGAATTTTCAATTAAATCTAACTGTTCAGAACGCAATTTATAGATTAACCTCACTACAGTTTCTTCGAGTTCATATTTAGCGATCGCCTTCAACAAAACTTCCTGCGGATCATCACTTTTAGATAAATCTACCTCAATAGTGCGAAATGTACGCACAGGTAAAGAGCAAAATTCCCACTCTACATTACCTTTTTCCAACTCCACCATTACATAACCTTTATCTTCCTTCTCCTCACTAAAATCTACCCTTTCTATACTCCCAGGATAAATCACAGGTGGATCATTAGATTTATTCAGATTTTGATGGCAGTGAACATGACCCAAAGCCACATAATCAAAACAAGGACGTGTTAACAAAGATAAAGGTAAAGTAAAGCCCTTACCCACAGCTAACAAACGTTCAGCACCTAACATAGCATTATCAGCCATTAAATGGGCTAAAAGTACGGTAGGTACATCAGGATCAAGTTTTCTCACTTCTCCTTCTAAAACCACTTCTAAGCGTTCTGTTAAAAGTTGATTGACTTCAGCCATAGATAAACCCGCTGTTTCCTTGCGAGTCATCAACATGGAACGAGTCAACCAAGGGAGTGTAATTACTTGTACTTTACCGTTACGGGTGGGGATATGATGAGTAGTTAAAGTATCACCAACTACAAAACCAGGAACGCCAAGAGTACGGTAAATATTTAGACTTGCGCCGCCCACACCTTGGGAATGTAAGTCATGATTACCAACTAACAAAACTGTCGGTATATTGGCATCTACAAGGCGGCGGAACTGACTAGCAAAGGCTTCTTGTACGTAGGGTGCGGGTGTGGCATCGGGAAAAGCATCACCACCAAAAATCACCATATCTACTGGTTCTGATAAAGCGCGATCAATACACAAAGATAGGGTATTGACAAAATCTTCTAATCGTGTATTTAAGCCTGTGGCGGGGTTGATGCGGCCGTGGGAGAAACCGCTTCCTATATGGATATCTGAAAGGTGTAGGATTTTAATCATGTTGCTGAGTGGGATTTTTTTTAACGAACCGCAAAGAACGCAAAGGACACGAAGGAAAGAGAATTTAAGAGATATTTTCCATAGGTCTTATAATAACGAACCACAGAGGCACAGAGGACACGGAGGGAGTAGGTTTTAGTTTTTATCTGCGTTTATCTGCGTTTATCTGCGTTCGATTATTTTTGATGCTTGGGTTATGTTACAATTACGGGCATATTTAAGCATACATCTTTTTATGTTACAACCTGGAAAGCCTTTACAACAACGTCCCCAATATGTAATAGAAGAAGAAATAGGTTCTGGGGGTTTTGGTGTTACCTATAAAGCTAAACATCAAGAGTTGAAGTTACCAGTTGTTATTAAAACTCCTAATAGTCGTTTGTGTAGAGATGCTAATTATCCTAAATATGTGGAAGGTTTCCGCAAGGAAGGAAGAAGATTAGCAGAGATTACCCAACTTCAACATCCCAATATTGTCAGAATTATAGACTTTTTTGAGGAGGATGGTTTACCATGTCTGGTGATGGATTTTGTTAAGGGTGAAAATTTATATCATTTGGTGCAAGATAAAGGTGTTTTATCAGAATCTACTGCTATTGATTATATTAAACAAATTGCTGATGCTTTATCTATTTGTCATGAAAATGGCATTATTCACCGGGATGCACATCCTGGAAATATGATTTTAAAAGAAAATAGCAATACTGTAGTTTTGATAGATTTTGGTTTAGTAGGAAATGTGGACAGTGAGAGTATTAACCGATCTGCTAATTTAGCTTTTGCACCTTGGGAACAAATGTTAGATACAGAGAAAGCACCAACTCTTGATGTTTATACTTTAGCTGCTTCTTTGTTTTATTTATTGACTGGAGATACTGCCACACCTTGTTTAGCAAGGAAGCTAGATAATCGGACTTTAATAGAACCGAAGGAATTAAATTCTAGGATTAGTGATAAGTTAAATCAAGCAATTGTTAAAGGATTGGAATTAGAACCTAAAAACCGTCCGCAAATTATTAAGGAATGGGTGGGTTTATTTTCTGAAGTTGACAGTATCAGGAAGATAGAAATTGAGCAAGTAATATGGTGGTTAATGGCTCTCCTAGAGTGGCTATGGTAATTTAATAAAAAACAACGGTTAAAACCATTAGTGTATAACGATTACATCAATCAAAAATAATAGATTTAATAAAAATTGATTTTGATTTTATTGAATCTATTGATACATAATGAATTTAACCAAGTATTAAGTGTTAAATGGTCATATCTAGTCTAGGAGAGCCTGGTTAATCAAAATTATCGGTATCTTATGGGTTGTCCTTTTTGTGTATTTGTCGGTGTTTGGAGAATTTTGTATATTTGGCTTGAATGTTTGTTTCGTTGGAGGTTGATTTTGTAGTTTGTAGAGTGCGGTGGAAGTGCGAAAATATCAGAAAATATACAAATCAATTAAATACACGACGTAACGCACCAGTTCTATTGTCAGAATCAGAATAACCAGAATTAAAGGATTAACAGGATGGTAATTTTTAGATGGTTGATAACCATTAAAAACCCATCATCAAAAAACATCCTGATAGCGAAGCGTGGCGTTAGCCATAAATCCTAAAATCCTGGACATCCTGATTCAGACAAAAAAATTCTAACTTTTGACTTTTGACTTTTGACTTCCCGAAGGGTGTCCTGGACATCCTGATTCAGACAAAAAAATTCTAACTTTTGACTTTTGACTTTTGACTTCCCGAAGGGTGTCCTGGACATCCTGATTCAGACAAAAAAATTCTAACTTTTGACTTTTGACTTTTGACTTCCCGAAGGGTGTCCTGGACATCCTGATTCAGACAAATACAAAATATTAATATTAGTCATTAGTAATTAGCCATTTTTTAACACATTACCAATGACCAATGACCAATGACCAATGACCAATAACTAAAAACTAAAAACTAAATGTGAATACCACACTCAGTTTTACCAGTTCCTCTCCAACGTCCAGCGCGTTCATCTTCACCTTCACGTACTTTAGTAGTAATAGGTTCATCACCAATGCTAGGATATCCTTGATCATGAAGTGGGTTATAAATCACTTTGTGTTCTGCAACATAATCCCAGCTTTGTTTGCGAGTCCAAGCAGCTAAAGGATTAATTTTTAAACGTCCTTGGTTGTCTAATTCAAAAATAGGCATATTCGCACGGGTAGCAGCTTGGTCACGACGGCGACCTGTAATCCAAGCTACGGTGTTTAGTTCGTTTAAACCGCGTGTTAAAGGTTCAATTTTAGTAACGTCGTGGAATTTGATAATATCTGTATCCCATAATGCTTCACCGTACTTAGCCGCAAAAGCTTCACGGGTGTCTACATCAGGTGCTTTGTAGGTTTTTAAATCTAGGTTATATAGGTCTTTTACTTTAGCAACTAATTCTAAAGTTTCTTTGAAGTGATACAGAGTATCTAGGAAGATAACGGGTACTGGATGCTTGAGTACAGTATATAAAATGTGGGTGAGGATGATGTCATCAACGTTAAACGCGCTGGTTTGTACTAAACCTGTGGGTATGTTTTCCACAGACCAAGCTAGAATTTCTGTAGGGGTAGCGGTTTCAAATTTCTGATTTAAGCTATCTAAATCAAAAGTTGCAGCGACTGTCATGATAATTCTCTAGTAAGGTATTTTTACTTTGTGTTAAGTTTCATCCTACCTTATAAAGACACCTATTCCTATCGTTATTGTTGATATTTAGGTAATTATTTTGTACGGTTATTACCACAGGGGATATTTTAAAGTCTGTTTTTAAACGCAGATGGACGCAGATAAACGCAGATATTATATATAATATAATACTATAATACATATTTATTGCCATTTTTCACTACCAGGTAATTTAATAATGATTTCTGTGATAGCTTTTGGTAAGTCTTTTACAGAATGTACATAGGTCAATTCTAGAAAATTTAAAGCAGTGGAAATTATGCTATTTTTATCAACCATTTCTGCTAGTTGAAATTCTGTATAGATACCATTCAAAACTTCTACGCTTGCATCACCTATTGCTAATTCTATTTCTTCTTCTAAATAATTATCCCATTCATCTTTATTGATGTAATAGGATTTTTTGTTTTCTTTAAGATTGATTTTTTTAATTTCTACTAAAGCGTTACGAATAGACACAACCCAAGAGTTTGTTAACCTTTTTTCTATTTGATTTTTAATCAAATGTATTAACAAAACCCTTAAAAATGATTGAATATTCCTTAAAATTGCTTGTTTACTCATCCCCTCTAACTCATCAACAATAGCCAAAGCATCTTCATAACGTCCGGCTAAAATACTATTTCTCAAGTCTATTAATTCTTGTGTCATTTTTTATCACCTCTTAGCTTTTCCCTAACTGCCAATTTTCCCCACTGGGTAATTTACCTAAATATTCATCTATTATATCAGGTAATTCTCGGATTTGATAATTATAGATAAATGTGAGTAATTCTGTTGCTGTTAATATTAATTGTTCTTTATTGAGAAGTTGTGAAAGTTGTTTTCTGTTAAATTTCCCATTCATTACTTCTAAACTTGCATCACCTATTGCTAATTCTATTTCTTCCTGCAACCAGGTATCCCATTCATCTTTATTGATGTAATAGGATTTTTTATTTTCTTTGAGATTGATTTTTTTGATTTCTACTAAAGAGTTACGAATAGATGCAACCCAAGAGTTTGTTAATCTTTGTTCTATTTGATTTTTAATCAAATGAATTAACAAAACTCTCAAAAATGATTGAATATTCCTGAAAATTGCTTGTTTACTCATCCCCTCTAACTCATCAACAATAGCCAAAGCATCTTCATAACGTCCGGCTAAAATACTATTTCTCAAGTCTATTAATTCCTGTGTCATCTTTTTTCACCTCTTAGCTTTTCCCTAACTGCCAATTTTCCCCACTGGGTAATTTACCTAAATATTCATCTATTATATCAGGTAATTCTCGGATTTGATAATTATAGGTAAATTCAAGTAATTCTGTTGCTGTTAATATTAATTGTTCTTTATTGAGAAGTTGTGAAAGTTGTTTTCTGTTAAATTTACCATTCATTACTTCTAAAGTAGCTGGACGAATAGCAGACTCTAAAGCATCTGTTAATATTTCACCCCATTCATCATTATTGATATAATAAGATTTTTTATTCTCTTTCATGTTCAATTTCTTAATTTCTAAAATCGCATTTTCAATAGATGCTGCCCAAGAATTTGTTAATCTTTGTTCGATTTGATTTTTGATCAAATGAATTAACAAAACTCTCAAAAATGATTGAATATTCCTGAAAATTGCTTGTTTACTCATCCCCTCTAATTCATCTACAATTGCTAAAGCATCTTCATATGTTCCAGCTAAAATACTATTTCTCAAGTCTGTTAATTCCTGTGTCATATTAATTAACCTCAAAGGTTATTTAATAGTATTATAACAAATAATTCATAAATTTGATCAAAATAAGATCCCGGACTTCTTAAATAAGTCCGGGATCTGAGGTTATTTAGTCGTTACGGTTTAATAAGGCCATTTCCAGTCTCTAATTTCTGGCATATCTTCACCGTGTTTCTCGATGTATTGCTTATGTTCAATCAATTTATCTTGTAAATTTTGTTTCACATAAGCGGCTTTATAACCCAATTTTGGTACACGATCTATTACATCCATTACTAAATGGAAACGATCTAAATCATTCATTACCACCATATCAAAAGGTGTGGTTGTTGTTCCTTCTTCTTTGTAACCACGAACATGAATATTATTGTGGTTTGTATGGCGATAGGTGAGACGATGAATTAACCAAGGATAGCCATGAAATGCAAAGATAATTGGTTTATCTGTGGTAAAGATGATATCAAAATCTTTGCTGCTTAAACCGTGGGGATGTTCACTTTTTGGTTGTAGTGTCATCAAGTCTACAATGTTCACTACCCGCACTTTTAATTCTGGGAAATTTTGCCGTAAAATATCCACCGCAGCTAGGGTTTCTAAAGTGGGAATATCCCCCGCACAAGCCATAACTACATCGGGTTCACCATCTTGATCATTACTTGCCCATTCCCAAATTCCTAAACCTTTGGTACAGTGTTTAATGGCTGCATCCATGTCTAAATATTGCAGTGCCGGTTGTTTTCCAGCTACTATCACATTTACATAGTTGCGACTTCTTAAACAATGGTCGGTGACAGATAACAAAGTGTTAGCATCGGGTGGCAGATAAACACGAATAACGTCGGCTTTTTTGTTAATTACATGATCCAAAAACCCAGGATCTTGGTGAGAGAAACCGTTATGATCTTGTCGCCAAACATGGGAAGTGAGAAGATAATTTAAAGAGGCGATCGGTCTTCTCCAAGAAATATGACGAGTTGTTTTTAACCATTTGGCGTGTTGGTTAAACATCGAGTCAATGATATGAATAAATGCTTCATAACAGGAGAAGAAACCATGTCTTCCTGTTAGCAAATATCCTTCTAACCATCCTTGACAGTTGGTTTCACTCAGCATTTCCATTACCCGACCATTTGCTGATAAATGATCATCTTCGGGCAAAGTTTCCGCCACCCAAGTTCTGTTAGTAACTTCTAGTACAGGATCGATGCGGTTAGATGCGGTTTCATCGGGTCCAAAAACTCGGAAGTTCTTGCTTTCCAGGTTTTCTTTCATCACATCCCGCAGGAATTTTCCAGTAACTTTGGTTGCTTCTGCGTTGACTGTTCCGGGTTTGGGGACTTCTACTGCATAGTTGCAAAATTCTGGTATGATTAAATCACGCAGCAAGATACCACCGTTAGCGTGGGGGTTGTCTCCCATGCGTCGCTGGCCTGTGGGTGCGAGTTCTGCAAGTTCGGGAATGAGTTGACCGGTTTCGTCAAAGAGTTCTTCGGGTTTGTAACTCTTCATCCAGTCTTCTAAAAGTTTCAAATGTTCTGGTTTACCAGCTATATCACTAAAGGGGACTTGGTGCGATCGCCAATAGTCTTCTGTTTTCTTCCCGTCTACTTCCTTGGGTCCAGTCCAACCTTTGGGAGTTCTTAAAATGATCATTGGCCATTGCGGGCGTTTTTTGAAACCATGTACCCGCGCTTCTCTTTGGATACCTTGAATTTCCGTAACAATAGTATCTAAAGTTGCTGCCATTTGTTGATGAACATCCGCCGGATCAGCACCTTCGACAAAGTAAGGTTTATAGCCGTAGCCGATAAATAGGCTTTCTAGTTCATCATGGGGTATCCGTGCTAATACGGTGGGATTAGCAATTTTATAACCGTTCAAATGTAAAATCGGTAAAACCGCACCATCAGTAGCAGGGTTGAGGAATTTGTTAGAATGCCAGCTTGTAGCTAAAGGTCCGGTTTCGGCTTCCCCATCACCCACAACCGCCGCAACTAACAGGTCTGGGTTGTCAAAAGCAGCACCAAAAGCGTGTACTAAAGCATAACCGAGTTCTCCCCCTTCGTGAATAGAACCGGGGGTTTCCGGGGCAACGTGACTAGGAATACCACCAGGGAAGGAGAACTGTTTGAACAGTTTTTGCATTCCCTCTGCATCTTGGGAGATGTTGGGGTAATATTCGCTATATGTTCCTTCTAAGTAGGTGTTAGCTACCAGTCCGGGTCCACCATGTCCGGGTCCTGCGATGTAGATGGTGTTGAGGTCGTATTTTTTAATGATGCGGTTGAGGTGGACATAAATAAAGTTCAGTCCAGGGGTAGTTCCCCAATGTCCTAATAGTCGCGGTTTTACGTGGTCTTGTTTAAGGGGTTCTTTCAGTAGGGGGTTGTCGAGGAGGTATATTTGTCCGACTGAGAGATAGTTGGCTGCACGCCAATATGCGTTAATTTTGTGTAATTCTGTGTCTGTTAAGGGTTTTGGTTTGGGAGTGCTGGCTAATGTCATTTTCAACTCCGGTAGTATTTACACCAATGTCTAGTGTAATGGTTTGCTGTTTTGGTGTCATCTTACCTGTGATTTGTTTTTTCGGTGGGATGTTACAGATTTTTTTGATGTCACGCAGAGGCGCAGAGAGAGGAAGAAGTGATGATAAGTTTTTTTCTTATAAACGCCAATTATCTAATATTAATGAATAGCCTAAATTTTAAATTATTATTAAGTAATGATTTTTCTATTTTATTAGTCTTTAATATTATGTCCTCTTTTTTCCATAGCTTCAGCTACTATTTCATCAACAACTTCTGGAATATCGTCATATAATCCCATTAATGGGTCTTTTTGTTCTTGAATTTCTGCTAATCTAGCAATTACTTTTGTGAGCAATTCTGATACACTAGATTGGTTAAGCATTGCTAGGGTTTTGGCTCTTTCCAATGTGAGTCTGTCTATTTCTAAGTTAATTTGTTCCATGATGACTTTGACCTCTATTTTATGGTTTTATCTAATTGTATCATAGTAGTTGGCGTGTCGGTTTGATGATTGCTGCGAATTTCAAATACTCCATTAAAACCTTTTAAGGGTTTTATTTTGGTATGAGTTTGATTAGTTTGCACTCGATAGAGAATATACCCAATTTCGTCAATTACATCTTCAGGAAATTCTAAAAGTTCTTCTTTGGAGGTTTTGAATCTTACGACACATCCTTTTTTATTGTATATGATAGCACATAGTCTTAGTTAAAGATACAAAAATATACAAAATGCGTGTCAAACTAGGAAATTCAACTTCTTGAAAAAATCGAGTATTTGGGAAAATTTACTGATTATTATAAAACCTAAAGAATTACAAATTAACACATTAGCAAAAAATCAAAAAATGCAAATTGTTAAACGCAATATCGAATTAAAAGTAGATGATAGTTTAATGCGGGTTTATGTCGCATCTCCTAAACCAGAGGGTAAATATCCAGGAATTGTTTTTTACAGTGATATTTATCAATTAGGTGGGGCAATAATTCGCTTAGTTAATTATTTAGCTGGGTTTGGTTATGTTGTCGCTGCACCGGAAATTTTTCACCGTATTGAACCTATAGGTTCTATCATTGAACCTGATGATCTGGGGAGAATGCGCGGTAATGATGATGCACGCAGAACTTTAATTTCTGAATATGATGCAGATACTCGCGCTGTAATTGATTTTCTCAAAAATGACAATTCAATTATTGCTGAAAAAATCGGCACTTTGGGTTTTTGTATTGGTGGACATTTGGCTTTTCGGGCTGCTTTTGAAGATGAAATAAAAGCTTGTGTTTCCTGTTATCCTACAGGTATTCCCATCGGTAAATTAGGTAAAGGTATGGCGGATACTATTCACAGATTTTCAGAAATTAAGGGGGAAATGTTGTTAATTTTTGGTACTCAAGATCCCCATATTCCTGAACAGGATAGACAGACTATTATTAAGGGTTTAGAAACTGCAAAAATACCTCATCAATTTTTCTGTTATGCAGCGGAACATACTTTTATGCGAGATGACGGTTATCGTTATGATGCGGAAGCGGCGACATCTGCATGGCGAGAAATAATTGCTTTTTTGGAGAGGAAGTTTAAAGGGTAATTTCTAATTTTAAAACAACTTATTTAAGGGTTTAGCACTGCTAAACCCCTACCCAACAAAATATAAAATCGCTGAAAGTCTCTTCCCTTTTGCCTATTGCCTTTTGCCTTGCCATAAGGATAAATTTCAACGCCTACCTACTTAGTCGAACTCATGTTATGTTATGTTTGGTGAATTTATCACTTCAAGCTTTTCATGTTTCAACTAACAAATGACAAACTTACCAGAAATACTCAAAATTACTCGTGAGGTGGGTTGGGGTGCTGCTAAGTTACTGCGATCCTATTATCAAGCAACCGCTAACAACCTAGAAATAGAATATAAGCAAAATGAACCCATAACCATTGCTGATAAGGCTGTCAGTGAGTATATCCTATCTCACCTACAGGCAGCATTTGTTGATGAAGATTTTGGTTATATTAGCGAAGAAACCTATAAATCTCAACAAGGTAAATATCCTGGGGAGTTAGTTTGGATTATTGATCCTTTGGATGGTACAAGAGATTTTATTAATAAAACTGGGGAATATGCAATACATATTGCTTTAGTGCAAAACACAAGGCCAATTTTAGCAGTGGTAGCAATACCGGAAGCGGAAAAGATATATTATGCTACTAAAGGTGGTGGTACTTTTGTCGAAACTGTTAATGGTTCTCATCCTTTGAAAGTGGCTGCTGCTAAACCACTTGAAGATTTAATCTTGGTTGTCAGTCGTTCCCATCGTCATGATAAGTTAGAATTTTTACTGAAAAATCTACCCTGCCAAAAACAAAAAGCCATTGGTAGTGTAGGTTGTAAAGTGGCTGCTATTGTCGAACAACAAGCAGATGTTTATATTTCCCTGTCTGGAAAGTCAGCCCCTAAAGATTGGGATCTGGCAGCACCAGAATTAATTTTAACAGAAGCTGGTGGTAAATTTACCCACTTTGACGGCAGACCATTAGAGTATAACACCGGTGACATCAACCAATGGGGCGGTTTGTTGGCTAGTAGTTCTCAAGATCACGAAATATTGTGTCAGAAAGCAGAACTAACATTAACTGAGTTTGCGGCTAAATGAAGCCCGTACACAAAAGATAAATTATTTTCCATGTAGACGTGAGTTATGCTATAATCATAATTCATGCTAAATGAGAGTGATAATTCCTAAAATCCTTAATGATTTTTTAGCTTTCAGCCTTCTATCAGCACCTAGTCAGATGTTCAGTTGGATCTAGTCTATGGGTAGCTGAGGAAATGTTACTTCTTAGGAGTTCATATTCAAAGGCTGTGCTATACTCGCGGATATAAAGATTATTTTCGGTTGAGTAAGTCGTTTTAATTTGTTTTAAATGCGTCTCTCCGAATCTAACTCTCTACACTCTCTGGTTTGGGAGACCATCTATGTCAATTTACGTTGGAAATTTGTCCTATCAGGTGACAGCAGAAGATTTGAAACTGGCTTTTGCTGAGTACGGTACAGTTAGCAATGTGCAGCTACCCACTGATAGGGAAACAGGCCGTCCACGTGGTTTTGCCTTCGTGGAAATGTCGTCTGAAGCTGAAGAAAAAGCAGCTATTGAAGCACTTGATGGTGCTGAGTGGATGGGGAGAGATTTAAAAGTGAACAAGGCTAAACCCCGTGAGGAAAGAGGTTCTTCTCGTGGAAGTGGAAGCTGGGGTGGCGGTGGCCGTTCTGGTGGAGGTCGTGGAGGCGATCGCCGTTATTAATCCTGTTCTGAAGAAATTTTAAATCTTTTAAATCTAGAGTCTCCAGCAGATAAAGCCCAGGGTTTGACTCTGCTGAGATATTTTTATACTCTAGTTTGTATGTGTTAAACCAAAAAAGGAGGACTAGGAATGACACAAGTAGTTTTAGGGGAAAATGAAGGTATTGAATCAGCTTTGCGGAGATTTAAACGTGAAGTTTCCAAAGCCGGAATTTTCCAAGATATGCGGAAGAATCGCCATTTTGAAACACCTTTAGAAAAAGAGAAACGTAAAGCAATAGCTAGACACAAGCAACGTCGTCAACAGCGTTCTCGCTTCAAGTAAGATAGTAGGTGACAGGTAACAGGTGACAGGTGACAGTAATGTTCACTGCAACTGTGTAGAAATCAGTTACCATCTCTTCGTTATTCCGCTGAAAATTTGTTTTTTTTTGTGGTTATACAATCTACCAGCCACAAGTAATTAGTAGAAACTAATAGAAAACCTGTTTGTAGTAGTGCTGCATTTATTGATTTTCGGCACTACTACAAGTTGTATTTAGGTTCAAAAATTAGCTAAATTTCTGCAACTGCGCGTTCAATCAAACGTCGTGCTAAAGTTTGAGTTCCTGTATGTTCATAGTAATTAGTGGACATATCTAGAAAAGCGGCTACATAGTCTAATTTGTCATCACTAAATTCAAGAAAACCTTGTAAATTGCCAAGAACTTTCTGAGCAGTTAAAGCATTAGCACTAACTATACCATTCATCCAACCCTTAACAGAATCAACACTTTGACCAATAAAGTCTAGTTTACCACCAGTACCATTGCCAGGAATTGCATCTTTCATGGTTCTAAAAGTAGAGTTTTGATCCAACTCTTGGGGTTTCATGTTACTGAGGAAAGTTAATGATTTTTGGATAAAATCAGGACCTAGAGGAATAATACCATCAACAGCAACCAAAGCTGCCATGCGAATCATTGACTCACCACTATATTCACCTAAAGCACCAACAAAATCGCCAATACTATCACCGGGAATACCATTAATTTGGCAAAAAGCGACTAATTCAGCGACTATTTTTAAAGTTAAATCAATAGTTTGAGCTTTATCTGGTTTGGGAGTGATAGAGTTTAAAAAACCAAATAAGGGAATGGTTTCACCAACTTTATTAGCCAAAGCGGCTGCACCTAAAGCCTTATCAGTACCATCAACAGTTTGATAAAGCCATAAAGCAGTTTGATAACCTTGGGATTTATCATTAAAAAGATAAATTGCCCGTTCACCAATTTGCTGAATTAGATCCTCATCATCTTCACCAGTCACAGTTTTAATAGTATTGACAAAACCCACAGTATTTTGCCATTCACCGGGAGCAATAAAATCCAAAGCATTTAACATAGAAACAGTTAAACCGCTGGTTGGTAGTTCATCAACTAACTCAAAAATTGGTTTACTCACAAAAATCTCCTGATTGATATGTTGTTATCCGAAATTTAGAGGTCATTTCAACTTAGCTAAACCATCAAGATCAAATTTTTCAATCCAATCTTCCCTGTCACTAGCGTTAAATAATGGATCTTTAGAAATCACTTTGACTTGATACTTACCCACCAAAACCGAAGTTTGGGTTTTACCCGTTTCTACAGCAGGATAACCTTCAATTTTCTTGGTGCTATTGGCATATTTTGATGCTACTGTAGGCGTGCTGGTAGTATCAGAAATAGCTAATTGAGCAACAACTTTACCGTCTTTTTTCAAATTCGCTTCTGAAAAGCCTTTTTTCTCTTGGGTATAAACTCGGTCGTAATCATCATCACTTTCAGGAAAGAAAGCATTTAATTTACTACCCTGAGTGGCATTTTTAACAACAGCCTGACCACTTTTTTGTTTTGTGCTTTCCTGTTGTGCTTGATCAAAACGATTAGGTACTTTTTCCGCACAAGCGGTAGTCAGCAATAAAACACACAGTAGTAAACTGGCTAAAATTCTACGACTACGAGATAAGATCATGTTTTTTCTCCTTCAATGCTTGAAGCTTGAGGCAATTATCTGCTTTACTTGAGTATTTGCACCAAAAAATTTACTATTTGATCATGATTGGTAGTCCAGATAACCAATTTTTTCCTAACTTGATGATTCCACACGATAAGCTATCACAGTATAGAAGGGATCTCCTCCTGGTAAACCCAACCATTGTAAAAAATTCGGCGCAGTTGATTTATTGATGATCACTTCGGGAGTGGAAAACCCTGGTACTGAAGCAAAGTAACGCTTAACTAGCTCAACTCTAGACGCTTCTGAGGCATCCCGCCAGATTTGAATCGCCTTTTGATAAAACATCCGGTTAGAAAAGCTGATAATAGCCACACCACCAGGTTTAAGAATACGGTGAATCTCGGAAAATACAGCTTCTGGATATTGAATATACTGGACAGAAACACAGTTGACAACAGCATCAAAATCCTGATCTGGCAAGGGTAGCTGAGGTTGTGAGTTGAGATTTTGCACGAAATAATGGTTCAGTCGAGGATTGCGTGCTAGTTCCTCGGCGTTGAGTCCATGTCCCTCCACATGAGCAAATTCTATTTCTTCTGGTAGATGAGACACCCAACTGCTCATCATATCAAAAATGCGCGTGTTCGGTTGCAGTCGCTGACGATATAAATCTGTTAATTGTTGAATAAAGCCTTCATCAACGTGGGTGACAAAGCGCGGGTAGTCGTAAAACAATTTATCATCGGTGTCATCTAACTTGAGACGTTGATCTGGTCGCAACAGCATACGATTTGTTTGAGAATTTGTTTGAGAATTTGTCGGGTAAGTTTGGGTAAGAAAAAATTGCCTGATTTGTGTCAATTTGGTGAGTATTCTGATTTTGAATTGTGTATACTAACCAAACTAATTCATGACTTACGCAGAACAGAACGCAAGTAGGGGTAATTCATGAATTACCCCTACGCAATAATCAGGTTTTTAGTCCAATTTTGCCTAAGTCCTATAATTTTAAAACAAAACTGTTACACAATCTACAGATCAACTGATGATTCTCATTAATTAAATGTTCTATAAATCACCTTTATTGAAAGATGTCTGGCTACAAATTCGTTTATTGACAAAATCACACTATGCTCTTTTGTTAATTTGGTTACTACCTTTATTGCTATTTACTTCTGGTGAAACTAGCCTCATGGCACATGACGAAGCTCTTTATGCAACAAGAGCGCGTTTGATGTTTGATTCTGGTAACTGGATAGCACCTTGGGAAAATGCCCATCATAAAACCCCTGGTTTTTATTGGTTAATTGCTGTTTTTTATCAGTTATTTGATGTCAGTGATACCACTGCCAGAATACCTGCTATGATTGCGGGAATTTGTTGCACATTAGTTATATATGAAATAGCTAAAATATTACTGGGTAAAAAGTTAGCTTACCTATCGACGGCTATTTTGAGTGTAGAATTTCTCTGGCTACAATATTGTCGTTTAGCTGCACCTGATGTACCTACAATTCTATTAGTGTGTTTAGGTATTTTATGTTTATTAAATTCTGAATTATATCCAAAATATAGATGGATTTATGGTTTGATTGTTGGTTTATGTTTTGGTTTAGGTTTCTTGATAAGAAGCTTTATGATTTTTTTGCCGATGGTGGCTTTATTACCTTATTTAATTGGAGAAAATCGCCGTCATCGTCATCTTACCAACCCGATGTTATATGTAGGATTTTTAATTGGGTTTATTCCTACTTTAGTTTGGTTATGGTTTAGCTGGCAGCGTTATGGTGGTGATAGTTTTGGCCAGTTGTGGGATTTTGTCGTGCGACTGGGTAGTCGTGAACAACATGGAAATAATATATTTTTCTATTTCTGGAATATTCCTTTAAAATCTTTTCCTTGGTTCTTTTTTAGCCTTTTAGGTTTAGCTTTAGTAATTCGTAAACCTATCCCTCGCTACCAATTATTATTAGTAGGTTTTCCTGTTGTTTTATTTTTAGAAATCAGTTTATTTTTGACTCGATTTTCTCATTATAGTCTTTGTCTTTATCCTTTTATTGCTATGTTTGCCGCTGTGGGTTTAGACTGGTTAGGAAAAATTTACCAACAAAGAAAATCGAGTAAAGTTAGTAACTTTAGTAAAGTTCAAGCATCTCTTACCCGCAATATTAGTTATGTATTTGGTGTTTTAGGTATTATCTTTATTTTAGCTGGTGTAGTGGCTTTGGTTGCAGGGATTCTTGATATTCAAAAGTATGCAATTCTGGCGTTAATTTCTGGTTTAGGTTGTTTAATTGTACCTTGTGTTTGGATTGGACGCTATCATTTTTATCAGAAATTTCTCACTTATCGTTACTGGATGGGTGGTTGGTTAATTGCCAGTTGGTTATCTATCGCTACGGCTGGGAGTTTAGGTTTATTAGGAGACTTAAACCCTGAATTTAGAATGTTTTTTCAGCAAGAATATATTGCGTCAATTCTCCAAAATTATCCGGTAGCTTTTGTCAAATCCGATGATAAATATTCTGTTTTGATTAATTTTTATACTCCTATTCATGGTCAAAAAGTACAGTCAATTTCTCAATTACCAGCTTTGAGTTATGCTTGGATTTATCCGCCTAATTCTGATGATTTAGTTAAGAATTATCGTGTTGTTGGTAGTATTAAAAATTATCAATTAATTCAAGTTTTACCAGTTGAAAATAAAAGTTCGTAGTAAGGGCTTTAGCCCTTGAGAAAGCGATGAATCGCTTACTACGAACCAACTTTATTTGACATTAGCTTCTGGTTGATGAGAGTCTTTATCTTTGAATAAATCAGCCGCTGCTAATAATAACTCTCTCAAATTTTGTTTTAATTGACGTTCTTTTTTCGCTATGGATGCACCTGCTTCACCGAGTTTGTTTTCTAACTGAGAGTGTTTTTCTCCTACTTGTGTAGCCACATTTTCCGCTTGGGGACGAGCTTGATTATACCAGGTTTTGGCATCGTCTAAATATTCTTTGACTTCTACAGAACGTCCGCCATAACGTGCGGCTAAATTAGCACGAATAATGGCTAATTGTGCTTGTAATTGGGCGTAGCGTTTCTTTAATAAAGCGACTTCTTCACTATTTTGGATAGTATGAATTGCTGAGGCGATCGCATTTTTAATACTATCCGATTTTTCTTGACTTGTATCCTGAATTTCTGCTAACATTCCCTCAACTTCTTGTTGCAGTTGTTCTTCTTCTTGATCTAATTTCGCTTGAATTTGTTTGAGTTCGGTTTGGGTTTTGACAATAGCTTCATGTCTTTTGCTATTCACCCCTTCTAAAGCACCTTCAATAGAAGCTGTGACTTCTTCTTTGATTTCGCTACCTTTATCTTGGAGATTTTCAATTACTGTAGAAACAGCATCTTTAACTAAAGTGCGTAACTCACTAGAACCTTCTTTGACTTCAGCAGAAACTTGAGAAACTGCGGTTTTAACAATTTCTCTAATGTTTTCTGTTCTTAATTGTCCCGTGGCTTTGGCTTCTTGTAAATCTGCTTGGATTTTTTCTTTAATGTTGTTAGTCATTGTTAATCCTGATAATAATCATAATGCTACATAGTCATTATGACTCATGATTTTTTTGTCTACACACCTCCTGGAGATAGAAAACAGCAAATCAAAAGTTAGATTTGTGCAAAGTCACCAATTATGAGATGATAAATAATCAGATCTCCGACTTCTTTGAGAAGTCGGGGATCTATATCCTGATGATGAGAAATAAATAATTAACTATGTGGCGTGTAAATATCACTTGTTCGGGAGATGCTTGGAAAATTCATGGTGCTGAGTTTAAAACAATGGCACAAAATTATCGAGGTGAAGTGATATCTTCTAAAAAACTGCCCGATGGTACTCGCATCATGGCTTATAAAATTGAAGATGTCAGTGATGCGGAGGAATTTCAAGAAAAGTGCGCTAATTTTCCAGGGTTTACATCTGATTTTGAATCATTATAACCATGAAAAAACTCATAACTTTGATTTTGTTGACTTTCTGTTTGTGGATAATCAATTTTCCCTTACCAGCTAACGCTTTAGATACCCAAAATGGGGCGGAAGTTTTTAGCGTTCATTGTGTTGGATGTCATATCAATGGTGGTAATATTATTAGAAGAGGCAAGAACTTAAAAAAGAATGCTTTGAAAAGATATGGTATGGATTCTTTAGAGGCGATTACAAATATCATCACTAATGGTAAAAGTAATATGTCAGCCTATAAAGAAAAGTTGACAACGGAAGAAATGAAAAATGTCGCGGCTTATGTTTTGGAACAAGCAGAAAACAACTGGAAATAATCAGATCAACAATAACACAAACAATAAGATCAAAAATATCATGTTACCTGAAGCAAGTTATTTACAATTTACCCCTGATTTAAAGATTTGCCGAATTTTAAATGGAATGTGGCAAGTTTCTGGAGGACATGGACGCATTAACCAGAAAGCTGCTATTGAGTCAATGTTTCAATATGTGGATGCTGGGTTTACGACTTGGGACTTAGCAGATCATTATGGACCAGCAGAAGATTTTATTGGTGAATTTCGTCGTCAGTTAATAGCAACTCGTGGAGAAGAAGCGGTTAATAATATTCAAGCTTTTACAAAATGGGTTCCGCGTCCGGGAAAGATGACGAAACAAATAGTAGAGGAAAATATTAATATTTCTCTGCGTAGAATGGATGTTAAATCATTAGATTTGATGCAGTTTCACTGGTGGGAATATCGAGACTCTAACTATTTAGATGCTCTCAAATATATGGCAGAATTGCAAACAGAGGGCAAAATTAAGCATTTAGCTTTGACTAATTTTGATACGGAACATTTGCAAATTATCACGGAAGCTGGAATTAAGATTTTTTCTAACCAGGTGCAGTATTCTTTGGTTGACAGAAGACCACAGGTAAATATGGCTAAATTCTGTCAAGAACATGATATAAAATTGTTTACCTATGGTAGTGTGTGCGGTGGTTTGTTATCAGAAAAATATTTAAATCAACCAGAACCACGGGGTTTTGATTTGAATACAACCAGCTTGAAGAAATACAAAAATATGATTGATGCTTGCGGTGGTTGGAGATTATTTCAAGAATTGCTTTCCACCCTGAAACAAATTGCCGATAAACATCAAGTGAGTATTGCTAATGTGGCTGTGAATTACATTTTAAATCAGCCCGCAGTAGGCGGTGTAATTGTTGGTGCTAGGTTAGGAATTGCAGAACATATTGCCGATAATGCGCGGGTGTTTGGGTTTAGTTTGGATGCTGAGGATGTGAAAAAAATTGATGCAGTTTCGCAGCAGTCACGGGATTTATATCAGTTAATTGGTGACTGTGGGGATGAATATCGAAGGTAGTTAAGCAGGGCTTTGGGAATAACTAACCCCTCATTTATTCTTCGTGAATCAAAGCTTGAAACTGAAAACTGACAACTGAAAACTGATAATTGATCACTGAATAAATCAACAAATAGTTATTTTTTTAGTTAGGGTTTGCTGAATAAACCTAAAACCTTGATATATCAAAGGTTAGAGGCTGATAAACACAGAAATTAGTGCAAGGGTTTTGAAGGGTATACCGGAAAAAGTGTGCATTTTTTGGGATTTCA
>NZ_BJCE01000072.1:0-22916 GCF_005402885.1 Sphaerospermopsis reniformis | reverse complement strand
TATATCAAAGGTTAGAGGCTGATAAACACAGAAATTAGTGCAAGGGTTTTGAAGGGTATACCGGAAAAAGTGTGCATTTTTTGGGATTTCAAGAGATGGCAAAGAAATTTTCAAATCTCCTCCTGACACAAGAGGGCAACCACGGGGGGTTTGCCCCTACTGACTCCTGACTCCTATGCCCTCACGGAAAGACTTTCTCAGCAACCCCTAGTTAGGGTTTGCCGAAAAAGTTATCTGTGAGGGGTCAGTAAATAATTTAACCTCTGTGTAAGATTTTTGGCTTGGTCGGTGATTTTGTGCCAATTCCCTTCTAAAACCCAATTTTTCGGGAATAATTCCCCACTTAAACCCACGGCCACCGCCCCAACTTGTAAAAAATCTTGAGCATTTTCTAAAGTCACACCACCGGTAGGAATTAAGGGAATATGACCAAGAGGTGCTTGTAAACTGTGGATATAACTTGCACCTCCCACTGATTGTACAGGAAATACTTTGACACAACTTGCGCCCTGAGTCCAGGCGGTAACAATTTCTGTAGGTGTAAGTGCGCCAGGAATAATAGGAACATCTTGAGATACTGCAACTTTGATCATTTCTGGGTCAGTATGGGGAGTGAAGAGAAACTGCGCCCCAGCAGCGATCGCATCTTGTAATTGTTGCACATTAAACAGTGTACCAGTACCAATTATACAATCAGGTAATTGACTACGTAATTGAGAAATTAATTCCCCAGGGCGATCGCTATTCCAGGTAATTTCTATTAACTGCATTCCCCCAGATGCTACCGCTAAAGCCATTTTTTCACCCCAGTCCATTTTCGGGGCGCGAATAACTGCGATCGCTCGATGTTTCTGTAATTGTGACAACCAAACTTGATTAGACATAAAAAATAGGCATTGCTATTATTACCCTGGAAATATGCACACTTAAAACCGCGTTGTTTATACATATTTATTACTTTTATCACTTTTATCACTTAGTCATTAAATTAAATCGGCTGCCTATAGGTACGGGTAATTGGTAAAAAACACAGCAGTTAATTACCGATTACCCATAACCTATGACTTAAAAATTAAGCAATATCTTCGCGTTCAATATATAAAAACATAAACGCGAAAGCGACTGCTGGGAAAACCAAACCAGTCAAAGGAACGAAAATGGAAGGCAAAAATGAAGAATAAGCCAGAATTGAAGGCAAAAATGAAGTTGACATAGTAAGAGTCCTTGGAAGTCACACTACAATTCACTTAGGAGCTTACTGCAAAATTCCGCCTCTTTTTGGAAATTCTAAAGATTTTTAACAAAACCGTTTACATTCCCAGTACCTCGTCGAGTTCTATTGTCGGTAAGTTAGGAGGTATGACAGTTTTAACTATTGTAACTTTGTGGCTTTCCTGTTGGGTATTCGTATCGAGAGCGATCGCCCCTACTAACACTTCTAGACAACCTAAAGGTACAATTAATTGAGTGATCGCTTCCCAATTTCCCCAAGGGGTAGGCCGTAAATCTTGGATCAGATGAGGTCCGTCTAGCAACCCACGAGTTTGGTAATCTTCCACCCATAACTTTAATACAACTGTTGATGATGCTTGGGACAGTTCTAAGCGCACTTTTATAGATGAGCCAGCAAGTAATTCACCATTGGGTAAAAACAGTTGGGGTGTGGGTAAAGATGTTAGTACCGGAGGAGATACATCCAGCAGTTGTTCCTGTGGTTCAGATGGTTGATTGCTGTCTTCATTGCTCAAGGTCATATATGTATCATCTAGAACTATTTCTTGAGACAACAATTGAGATATGTTGGAAGATGATTCTGGTTCGGGGGTTGGTTCACTTGTGCCTAGAATCATGTGTTCTGGCAAATCTATAACTTCTTCCATTTCTATTTCTGCATCTAAATTTAAATTGAGAAGTAATTCATCTGTAAAAGCGGGTGGAACAGCAGGATTTTCATCATTCAGAATTACAGGAGGCTCATCCGTTGATTCACTGATATCATCAGTATTATTAGCGTCTTGAGTATCAACTTCATCATTAGTATTATCCTCTTGATATACCAACTCGATACCTTCATCTAATAAGTACCCTTGACTCTTGATCCATTTTTGAATCAGAGGAGATGTTTCTGGTATGATTTCTGATGTGTTGACTGTGGTTTCTTGTGGTGTGATTTCTGGTGTGTTTAATTCCTCGATATCGAGAATAGGAACTTGAGGAATTGTATTTTCTATCAATTCATTGTCTATCAATTCCACAGCAGAAGTTTCTTCATGTTCCTTGCTGGGTAGTAATTCTGGTGTATTTTCTGGCTTTGATAATTGAATTTCCATCAATTTTGGCAGATTGTTTTTGGTTTTTGAATTTGGTTCTGTTGCAGGTTTTAAACGTTTCAAGTATGGGAAAGAAGTTGTGACCTGTTTGATCACCAGTTTGTCCAGATTTATGGGTGGTATCTGACTAGCATTATTGACAGTTCCTGCTGATAAGCTGGAGTCTGCATTGGCAGAATTGCCAGCGATCGCATTTTTGTGAATCCGGGGTAATTTTGGCAGTGTGGGTGAACTTCCATCCAAAACAATGACTGGTTTTATTCTTGGGGGTAGAGGTTTGTTAGCTGCTGGTTTTAAAATATGAAACTGTGCTAATTTGGGAGTTTTGACGATATTGAATAGTTCTAAACTTACACGATGAGGTGGTTCTGGTTTGGTTGCTCCATCCTCAGTTGGTGGTAAGTTATCATCAGGTAACAAGTCTGGTGGACTAGATTTTTCTCTAGATTTTGCTGAGGTAACGGTCAGTAATTCTGTGACATCTGCTGTAATTATAAAAGTATGGCTGGCTAACAGTATGACTTCGCCGGCTTTAGTCAGTGTGCCATATAAATTAATATTGGCCAAAATCAACTTAGATTCACAGTTTTTAGGAATTTCAATAATGCTACTAAATGTAAAAGGTAAGATTTGATCTGTTAAAGGCTGTGTGAATTGAGCTAAGATATTGGATTCTAAAGGCGATCGCAGTTGACTAATTAGTTGCAGTTGAAAACAATGATTAATATTAGTTGTAGATAATATTTCATTTGCCAAATTGTCAATTTCTGCCAGTTCCACATACCCATTTATTGTCAAAGTTTTTCCCCAACGAGCAATATAGGTATCCCGTTCTAGAGATAAATGGAGGGGTGAGGGTGGGGATGCGACTGGTGAAATATCCTCATCTGACTGTTCTTCATCCCAAGATTCAGAACTGGGTAAAGCTAAATCGAGAACGCTTTGTAAAATTTGTTCGGCTGTTTCCCCTTTGAATAATACTGGGCTAACCGGCTGATTGATGATTGTATCTTCTACGGTTGCTGTAGACAAAGGATTGATGTCCAGGTTGCTGGGTGAAGCAACTGCAAATTCATCTTCCTGAGTGGGTGTCACCTGGGACTCTTCGTTAAATTGATCACCACTACCTAATAATGGTTGCTCATTCAACTCTAGGGGCAAAACTTTAAGGATGAGGCTATATTGCCAGGATTTCCCCAGCATATTTGTCATTAAGTCGGCAGAGCAACTTAATTCCCAAATTCCCGGGTTGAGGTCAGTAAAGGGAATTACTGCCATCAGCCCCTCTGCATTGGTACGACGCAAACGCTTAAAAATGCGGCGTTTGGGTGGAACTTCCTGAATTGAGGAGTGAATTACCCGCACTTCTACATTTGTATTAGCAAGGTGAGAACGAGCCAAAACTCTGTACTTACCTGCGAAAATTCTTAAATTTGGCGATTCCAGGGGTTGCCAATTGCGATCGCCCTGCTTCTGTATCAGAAATTGCCATTGTTCCATTGGAGTCATGCCCAAGCCCAGGATCAGCCGATTAATTTTTTGTATTAACTTGTTTGTCAGTTTAACTCAGTACGAGGTAAGAAAGTAAGCTTTATTAACTTTTTCTACTTTTTTCACTGGATATTTATTTTCGCCACGTCACGGGATGTTTTACAGCACAAGATTGTGACATCCCAAGGTGCGAAATGTGGGTTATAAACTCAACCAGCTAAAGACTTCTTGAACAGTAATATTTAATTCAATCCCTGTGAGAACTGGCAAGTAATCGCTATTTTTAAGTTCCTTAACTCGGCGATCGCTATCTACTACCAAAATACTTTCATCGTCACTATCAACCAACCAACCTAACTCAGTTCCATACTCCGCACAGTGTAGTAATTTGCTGAGAACTTGTTTATATTTCTGTTCGGGAGAGAGAATTTCCATTACCCAATCTGGATGGAGTTCAAACCGATTGGCGATGCGTCCTGATGGCAACCGAGGGATTCGCTCCCAACGAAATACCGCTATATCTGGCACAATTGCTAATCCACCAAAAATACAGCGTAGTTCTGGAAAAGCTTTGGCAATTTTCTGAGGTTTAGTAATTTGATTAACAGTAAACCAAAAAGTTTTTCCCAAAGAGCGATTCCTATGTTGCGCTGAACGCTATCACCTCCATCCCCAAACGCTTTAATACCTGCAATACACTATAAAGCTCATTATCAGGGTTTACCAAAGAAAACAGCCGAGAGTTAGCATATTTATGTTCCAATACCTTTAAAAATAAAAACTCATTACCATTGGTAATCATGCCAAAGGTTGGTAGCACAGTTTCCTCATTACTCAACATATAAGCTAAAGCTTGAGGAATTGCGCGTGTCACCGCAAAATCACTCCGTTTTGATTCAATTACCAACAACCAAAGCCGATTTTTTAACACCAAAACATCAATCCGCCCCCGAATAATCGTTCCTTCATCCTCCATTTCTAAAGCCACACTCGTTTCTGTTTCAATCCTAAATGGCCTATGATAAAAACCAGCTAAATCTAACAAGGGCGCAAGTACCACCATCTTCACCGTATTTTCTAGCATTGGGGGATCATCCATCAATTCTAAAAAATTAGCCTTCACCCGATCTAATAAATGTTGCTCTTCCTCTTTCAAAGCCTCAAGCCCATCCAACCACTCAGGAAAAAAGGTAGCATCTTGAACGATTTGAATGCCAAAATTTTGCTTTAATTCCCGTAGTGTCACATCCTTGGCTGCAATAGACTGAACCATCTTGATATTTCTCCTGACGAAATTTTAGGCTCAAGTGTATAGAAAAACCTATTAAGCCTGAAACCCTTACTCCCATATTTCTCACAAACAATGTAATCGCAATTTGTATAACCCGTATAGAGAATCGGTTTCAGGCAACTCTACATTAGATTCCTCTCAACCCTTCTGTCAAGCCTAATTGAGATGCTCCTACTCATCCTCCTGATACTTACCCATTTAACTAACTTCCCAATCTTCAAACTTTAACCCATCAATTCTGCTACACTCTCTCACATTATTAGTTACCAATATTACAGCTATTTTCAGGTAAATAAACCACATTTTGATTTACGTTTCGCGTCAACAATGTAGGGGCGAAGCATTCGGACAATTAATTATCGGTTTTTACCTATTAAGATGCTTGCTTACTTGGAAGTTTAAATATTAGTTTAGCATACTATGTACTGATGAACCATTTTTTAGAAGTACCAGTTTGATTATGACCAATTCCCAAATTTTTTCTACCTCTTTAAATTTTCAGGAAGAATACCCCTGTCCTGTTTGTCGGATCGGTAAAATCTCTGCTATGCCGTTAATGGAAACTATGTCTTGTGACTTTTGTCACGAAATTTTTACTGTCAATTTAGAATCACAGCAAATCAAGATGCCTTCTAGACAACCGCCCCTGGTGTGGCAGTGGAATGGTTTTAAGTGGAATCAAGCCCAGTTAGAAGGTGTGGAATTAGCATGGGGTTATGTGTTAGCTGCAATTGCTTTTGTGATTTTCCCGACTACTTTAATTGGCATTGGCGCTTATTATTTACCACCAAAACCAGATGTTCCTCTTTCTTGGATACCTTATGTTTGGACATTACTCACATTTTTGTCACATTCAGCAATTATAGTTTGGATTTTTATTGAAGTTTATCAAATTCCCATTAGGGCATATTGGCGTGGGATCACTCAGTGGACAAATGGCATAATTCGTAATTCGTAATTCGTAATTCGTAATTCGTAATTCGTAATTCGTAATTCGTAATTCGTAATTCGTAATTCGTAATTCGTAATTCGTAATTCGTAATTCGTAATTCGTAATTCGTAATTAAGAATAACTCTTCCAGTCCCCAGTCCCCAGTCCCCAGTCACCAGTCACCAGTCACCAGTCACCAGTCCCCAGTCACCAGTCACCAGTCACCAGTCACCAGTCACCAGTCCCCAGTCACCAGTCACCAGTCACCATCAAGTGCTTTGAGTTGCAAGGGTAGAACGCGGATTGGTAAATCTCTCTTTCGTTAACTTAGGTTGTGCAGGTGGAACAGTAGCATTTAAAATTTCCATGTTAAATCTGTAGCCAACATTACGAATGGTTTGGATTAAACTGGGTTGACGCGGATCAAGTTCCACCTTTTTCCGCAATGATAAAACGTGAGTATCAATAGTCCGGGGATTATCAATAGCATCTGGCCAAGCACGACGCAGTAACTCTGACCTACTCAAAGGTACTCCACCCGCCTGGGCTAAAACATAAAGTAAACTAAATTCCTGGGGTGTTAAATCAATAAATTCCCCTTGAAAACGGACTCGGCGCTGTACTAAATCAATTTGTAAACTGCCATAATCCAAATAAGCTGGTGCAGTTGGTATGCGTTTACGGCGAATTAGTGCTTCTACCCGCGCCAAAAATTCCTGCATTCCAAAAGGTTTGCTTAAATAATCATCTGCTCCAGCTTTTAAACCGGCGACAATATCCGCTTCATTATTGCGAGCAGATAACATGAGAATTAAAGGCTGATCCTGACGATTTAACCAATGGCAAAATTCGATACCGTCACCATCTGATAAGTCCGCATCGAGAATAACCAGGGTTGGCTGATGACTTAAAAACACTTCCCTTGCTTGATAAATACTGGCGGCTTGATGTACTCTGTATTCCAGTTGTTGCAAGTGCCAACCCAGCAACGACCTCAGATGGGGATTCCCCTCAACAATTTCAATACAAACCGATCCCACAGTTGCAAGACCCCTTAGCGTCGATGATTTTCAAATTAACAATCTCAGGCTCAAGGTTTTGTAGTTTTTGTTACTTCAGTTGATATTATCTTTACATTTGCTCAAAGAAAACCTTACAAGAAATTTAGATAAATTTAATTTTGGACGTGGTTATAAAGATCCTGTTTGTGCTTATGTCTGAGAATTAACCAAAATTTCCTTTGCTTGACCATCCAACTTAAAAAGTATAGTAAACTGGAAAAACAAACCTGAAAAATCTATCTATTGAGTGAGAGGCTAAGTTACAAGGACAGTTTTAGATAACAATCCTACAATCAAATTTTGTAAATAGGATTTGTTCATGCTTACAGCTTTGGGGGGTCTGACCCAACGTCTAAATATTAACTTTGGGTTAATACTAAAGAAGGAAGTCATACTTCTCTTTCAAGCGTGAATCATATACAATTCTCATTTTTTAGAGATTAACACGGCAGTTATGCTCCAAGACACACAAACCATTCGCTATTACCAAAAACTGACTGACGCCTTCGTCGAGTTATGGAATCGCGGTTATCGTATGGATGATATGCGGATGTATTTGGATGGATTTTTAGCCGCACTGCGACAAAGTAACGCTATAGAACCCTATCTGATCCACCGTTTAGAGGAAGAAGCAAACCGTTACTTATACGATGGCTCAAACTTTGCAATGGTGCAACCAGAACCAGAGCGGCAGCACGGATATTACTAAACCACCCTAGAGGGTTTTTAGTTACTTATCTGCATTATCGTCGCTGATCATAGCATAATTTTTGCCTTGGTCAACTGTATCCGATGGTATGATATTTTTTGTCAATAGTTTATTTATTTTATTGAAAAAATTTATCCCCTTGGCATTATGCGGCTAAGGGGATTTTTGGTAAGAGGCAGGGGGTAGGGGATCACAGGGGTAGGTTTTTAATATGATCTGTGAAGGCAAGACCAGGAAGGCAAGGAGGGAAAGTAGACAAGGAAGATTTTATACGAGTTAATTTTTATAATTTTTTTTGTCAGAAAATTAAACAATCATAATTCTGAACTTCTGAACTCCTTAAAAAAATGGGCAATGAGTTAATCACCCATCACCCATTAATCAAACTACAATTTCTCTGCTGCCTCAGTAACAATTACGCTTGCTTGTGTACTCGCAACTTTTGCTGCTTGCAAAATCGGAGTATTCGCAACAGAATTATTAGCTAAAGTAAACAAAGGATTTGACAAAATACCGGATATAGTTGTAGCAATTAAAGTTACTATCAACCCAACTTGTAAAGGTCTAAAACCAGGTAAGTTCCAACGTACTTGAGGATAATTCTTCACTACGTCGGACATTTCTTGTGGTTCTTTGACTACCATCATTTTCACTACACGAATGTAGTAATAAATGGAAACAACGCTAGTCACTAAACCTAGCAATACTAACCAATAAAGGCCAGCTTGCCAACCTGCCCAAAATAGGTAAATCTTCCCAAAAAACCCTGCTAATGGGGGAATACCACCCAAGGATAAGAGAGAGATACTTAAACCTAGTGTAAGCAGTGGGTCTTTTTGATACAAACCAGAGTATTCAGCAATTTGATCTGTACCTGTCCGCAGGGAGAAGAGAATAACGCAGATAAAACCGCACAGGTTCATAAACAGGTAAACTAGCAAGTAAAAAATCATGCTGGAATAACCTGCATCTGTACCAGCGATTAAGCCAATCATCACAAAGCCAGCTTGGGCAATGGATGAATAAGCTAACATCCGTTTCATGCTGGTTTGAGCCAGGGCAACCACGTTACCCAAAATCATACTCAAGACTGCCAGGGCGGTGAAAACAAATCTCCACTCGTCTGCAACGACGGGGAAAACTACGGTTAACAAGCGGATAGCTAAAGCAAAACCGGCTGCTTTAGAACCGACGGATAGAAAAGCGATTACTGGGGTGGGAGCGCCTTCATAAACGTCTGGTGTCCACTGGTGGAAGGGTGCAGCGGAGATTTTAAAACCCACACCAGCAATAACGAAAACAAGAGCAATGACTAAACCTAGAGATTGACCTACATTTGCTGTAGCGATACCATTAGCGATCGCACTCAGTTCCGTTTGTCCACCGGATAAACCATACAACAATGATACACCGTATAAAAATACGGCTGTGCTGGAAGCTCCAATTAACAGGTATTTCAGCGCCGCTTCATTAGAACGGGGGTCACGCTTGGTATAACCTGTTAACAAATAAGAGGAAATACTCAGGGTTTCTAGGGAGATGAAAATCATCACCAACTCACTAGCACCGGAGACAAACATTCCTCCCAAGGTAGCTGTTAATAAAATAGCGATAAATTCGGCTAGAGCAGTACCACTTTGCTCTACATAGCGAATAGACATCAAGACGGTGACAGCGGCAGATAGAGCAATGATACCGCGAAAGACAATACTCAAATCATCAGCGTTAAAGCCACCAGTAAAACCGATAGGATTGGTAGAATCCCATTGAAAGTATAGGGCGACAATCGCGGCGAATAAACCAGCGATCGCCAGATATCCGATCCAGCGAGAAGATGTGCGCCCCAAAATCAAATCCACAATCAAAACCCCCAAGAGGGTGAGAATCACAATTCCCTCTGGTAAAATAGTTCCCGCATTCAACTGGGATGCAATATTAGCAAAATCCATGAGATGTATAGGTTTTGGTGATTAGAGATTAAGGCTAACTGAGTTCATTCTATCTATAGTTCTTCACCAAAATTGCATTTATCAATTGATAATTGACAATTGACAATTGACAATTGTTTTATTCCAGGTTTAAAACCTCTCCCCTTACCCGGTAAAAAAAGAAAAAAATGTCAGTCCTAACCAATAAAAACAAACAGTCCAGTAATCTACTGAACTGCCAAAATTGTGATAAATATATAACAGTTAACAGTTAACAGTTAACAGTTAGCTGTTAATAGCTTTGTGAGTAGCCACCGCTATTTTTGCCCCAATTACCACCACTACGACCACCTTTCTGCTCTTTTGGTCGAGCCTTATTAACTTTCATTACACGCCCCATCCATTCAGCACCGTCTAAAGCTTGAATAGCTGCTTCTTCCTCAGCAGCGGTTTCCATTTCTACAAAACCAAAGCCTCGTACACGGCCAGTTTCCCGATCTGTGGGTAACTGAACTCGTTTAACAGTACCGTAGTCAGCAAATACTTTACTTAGGTCTTCTTGTGTGACCTTGTAGGATAGGTTCCCTACGTAGATTGACATGAAACTCTCCAGAATCCATTGATGCAGAGATGTCTATCCGTCGAGCCGCTTGAACTTGAAATTATTGCTAACCACAAGCACCGTATCGTCGAATTTATTTCTCTAATTCTCCCCTATGCTAACATATTTGCCAGATAGGCAAGGCTTAATCTGGCTATTATGGTTATTTATGATGAAATATGGTAAATATCACAAGCACTTATGATAATCAATACAGTTTGTAACAGACTGGGGTGAATTGATGGTACTGATTCGCCAATTATGCCTCAGATAAGTTAAAGATGGAAATACCAGGTAATTGATTTTTGGCAGTTGCTTGTTTAAATCTCCAAAGCATCACTGCACCTGAAGTTGAGAGCAATTTTCCCCTTTTGGGGCAATTTGTGTCAGGATGAAATCACTGCTTAGGCGTGATATTTGATCTTGACATCTCGCCAAAATTATCTCAACTTGACTGTTTAGCTTCACAGCTATTCTTTTTTTTTGAAATTTCCATGTCAACTCTCGTCATCGTCGAATCTCCAACCAAAGCTCGCACCATTCGCAACTACCTGCCAAAAGACTATCAGGTAGAAGCTTCAATGGGTCACGTCCGTGACCTACCCCAGTCAGCTAGTGAAATTCCTGCTGCTGTCAAAGGGGAAAAATGGGCGCAGCTTGGGGTAAATATAGAAGCCGACTTTGAACCGGTGTATGTTGTCCCCAAAGATAAAAAGAAAGTTGTCACCCAATTAAAAGATGCCCTAAAAAATGCCGATGAATTAATATTGGCAACTGACGAAGACCGGGAAGGCGAAAGCATCAGTTGGCACTTATACCAATTGCTGAAACCCAAAGTGCCGACAAAGCGCATGGTGTTTCATGAAATTACCCAGGACGCGATTAAAAAAGCTTTAAAACAATGCCGCGAAATTGATGAACAAGTAGTTCGCGCCCAAGAAACCAGACGCATTTTAGATCGACTGGTCGGATATACCCTATCACCTTTGCTGTGGAAAAAAATCGCCTGGGGACTTTCTGCGGGTCGAGTGCAGTCTGTGGCTGTGCGGTTGTTGGTAAATAAGGAACGTCAACGCCGAGCTTTTCATGAAGGTACATATTGGGATTTAAAAGCCAGTCTCTTACATGAAAAAACATCATTTAGCGCCCAATTAATTACCCTGGGAGGCACGAAAATTGCCACAGGTAGCGATTTTGACCCTGCAACCGGACAAATAGCTGCTGGACGCAATGTGGTGCTATTAAATGAGGAACAAGCTTTAGCACTTCAGGAGCGTTTGCAGGACAAAACCTGGACTGTGGCCGATATGGAAGAACGTCCAGTCACTCGTAAACCCGCACCACCCTTTACCACTTCGACGCTGCAACAAGAATCTAACCGTAAACTGCGTCTTTCCGCACGGGATACAATGCGAATTGCTCAAAATTTGTACGAGCAAGGGTATATTACCTATATGCGGACTGATTCGGTGCATTTGTCAGATCAGGCGATCGCCGCTGCTCGCAGTTGTGTAGAACAAAAGTACGGTAAAGAATATCTCAGCCCCCAACCCCGACAATACACTACCAAATCCAAAGGCGCACAAGAAGCACACGAAGCCATCCGCCCTGCTGGTAGCACTTTCCGCACTCCCCAAGAAACTGGTTTAAGCGGACGAGAATTTGCAGTTTATGATTTAATTTGGAAGCGTACCGTTGCTTCACAAATGGCTGACTCTCGCCAAACTCAAATTACTGTACAATTGCAAGTTGAAGATGCGGGTTTTCGTTCCTCTGGTAAGCGGATAGATTTTCCTGGTTATCTTCGCGCCTACGTCGAAGGGTCCGATGATCCAGAAGCAGCATTAGAAGACCAAGAGGTAATTTTACCAGCCCTGAAAGTTGGCGATCATCCTACCTGTGCAGAACTAGAAGCAATAGGACATGAAACCCAACCCCCCGCTAGATATACTGAAGCAAGTTTGGTGAAAACCTTAGAAAGTGAAGGTATTGGTCGTCCTAGTACCTACGCCAGCATTATTGGTACAATCATCGACAAAGGTTATGCTCAGTTGGTGAATAATGCTTTAATTCCTACTTTTACCGCCTTTGCTGTCACCGACTTACTAGAAAAACATTTCCCCGATATTGTTGACCCCAGCTTCACCTCGAAAATGGAGCAAACCCTGGATGATATTGCTACAGGTGAAGCTCAATGGCTACCCTATCTCCAGAAATTTTATCTCGGAGAACAAGGTTTAGAAACCTTGGTGAAAGAACAGGAAAATCAAATTGATCCCACTAAAGCCAAAACAGTAGAATTAGAAAACTTAAATGCTAAAGTCCGCATTGGTAAATTTGGTCCTTACATTGAAGTAGATAATGGTGATGGAGTGGTGACAGCTTCCATTCCTAAAGACCTCACACCCGCTGATTTAGATCCCAAACAGGTAGAAGTCCTGCTCAGACAAAAAACAGTAGGACCTGATCAAGTGGGACGACATCCCGAAACAGGTGAACCAATTTATGTGAAGATTGGCACTTATGGACCTTATGTACAGTTGGGTGACAAAACCGAGGAAAACCCCAAACCTAAACAAGCTTCCCTTCCCAAAGGAGTCACACCAGAAAATCTGACTTTAGAGATGGCTGTGGGTTTGTTGGCACTCCCCCGACTCTTGGGCGAACATCCACAAACAGGGGCAAAAATTAAAGCTAGTTTAGGAAGATTTGGACCTTATGTAGTTCATGATCAGGGTAAAGAAGGTAAAGATTACCGTTCTTTAAAAGCAACTGATGATGTATTGACAATTTCCCTGGAACGTGCATTAGAGTTATTCGCAGAACCAAAAAAGGGGCGCAGTTCTAGCAGCAGTAAATCTAAAGCCGCTTTAAGAGAATTGGGTACACATCCCGATGATGATGCACCTGTAAATATTTACGAAGGTCCCTATGGTCATTATATTAAGCACGGCAAAACTAATGTAGGTCTACCGGAAGGTAAGACAGTAGAAAATATTACCCTGTCAGAAGCATTAGAATTGTTGCAAGCTAAAGCATCTACTAAATCTACACGCAAAACCAGTAAAACAACTACTGCTAAAACTAAATCATCTACTACTAAATCATCTACCAGTAGCAGCAAGAAAAAACAAGCATCAAATTAGAGACTAAAGGGATGGGAAATTACGAAATTTTACCTCTTACCCATTCCCTGATCATTGTGATAATCTAATAAGTAAGGAAGGACACAAAACCAAATTTTCACTTGGTTTAAGTCTGGAAACACAGGAATCTATCAACTTGATAAGAAACGAAAAAAGCTACAAATAGCCAGTTTCTATGATCCTGTTAGTTAAATTTGAGGTAGTATCTCAGGAGCGTTCAGTTAAATGGACTATATAGACAAGGTACTGGAAAAGCTGAAAGAATTAGCGCGGAAGCTAGTTGAAGCGTTACTAGGTCCCGAAGCTGAACCCGAACCGGAACTAATTCCGATTCCTGTGAATGAACGCTCCCGTCGTCGCTAATGACCTGAAGATATTGGAGTGAACTTTGCTGCCTTTAAGTATTTTAGTGCTGCATGGACCTAACCTCAATTTGTTGGGACAGCGAGAACCGGGTATTTACGGTTCTCTCACCCTAGAGGAAATTAACCGCCTATTAGCAGCAGAAGCCCAGAAATTAACGGCGAAAGTTACGCCTTTGCAGTCAAATCATGAAGGTGTTTTGATAGATACAATTCACGGGGCATTAGGACAACACGAGGGAATTATAATTAATGCCGGGGCATATACCCATACCAGTGTAGCTTTACGAGATGCGATCGCTGCTGTAAATTTACCCACAGTAGAGGTACATCTAAGCAACATTTACCGCCGAGAGGATTTTCGTCATCATTCTTATATTGCCCCAGTGGTAATAGGCCAAATTAGTGGCTTTGGTGTCCAAAGTTATTTGTTGGGTTTACAGGCATTGGTGAATCATTTAAGACTGAAAAATTAACAGGAGTCAGCAGCGGAATTTCTGTTTTTATCTTCCCAATCACCAATCACCAGTCACCAATTATGCGTTATTCTCTCGTAAATCGGGTTAGAGGTATTTTCCTGGGAGCATTGTTAGGAGAAATTTTAGCTACTCAGAATGTTAGTGATTTAGGGGAAATTGCGGTTCTGGGTAGTAAAAGTTTAATTAAATTAGGTAAATTAGATGCAGAAGACTGGTTAAAGTGTTACAAACAAGCATCCTTGGATGTAGGAAATACTGATCATGCTTGGGGAAAAATAATTTTAGCCACCTTGCCAGTAGCAATTTTTTTTCACGAAGATACTGTTAAACTTAAATATAACCTGCTGCAATTATTACAAATTTGGGATGCTAACCCAGTAGTGAGAGATGCAGCTTTAGTTTTAGGATATGCGATCGCTAAATCTCTGACAGAAAAACTTGATCCTTCCACGCTCATTCCCGAAACGATGGATTTTTTGGGAGAAAGCAAAGCACTAGTACCACAAAATTTATTAAAAGTCAATACTTTATTAGAGCAAGGGGCAGGATTAGCACAAGCGCAAACTGAATTTAGTAAGCAAGACAAATTCAGTAACAATATTGCCTTAACCTTTTACTGCTTTTTGAGTACCTTAGAAGATTTCCGATTGACAGTTTTGCGAGCTAAGAGCAATTTAAGAGAGCAAAACTCTTGGTGTTGTGCTTTGGCAGGAGCTTTATCAGGGGCATATAACAGCATAGAGGGGATTCCTGTTAATTGGCAAGTTGTATTATCAGCCTTTAATCAGCCAGTATGGGGCATGAGTAGCTGTTATGTGATGTTAGAATTAGCTGATACTCTTGTAGCAGTCTGGTCAGGTGTGTATAATATTAGTCCAAATATCCAGGAGTTGACAAAAGAAGGATGTAAGATAAATTGGGAATTGGTTCCACTTTCCGTTTTTGCAGCACCTCGTGTAATTCGCCCGCGTTGAAAAATCAAAAGTAAAAGGTGTCAAAAAATCACTCACAATGAAAACGCAGCGATTTTTGCAGTCCTTGGCCAAGCAATTGAGACAATGGCGGCGACAGTACAAAGTGTTATGCCGGAAAAGAAAGTGGCTTGGTTCGGTGAGCAGTTGCCAAAATCAAAGCCGTCATCAAAAACTTTTCAGGACTATTATCAAAAATCTACTGCTGTATTTATTACCTACCAGTGAGGAAGGTGGACATCTACAAGGTAGAAAAGCTCCTCAATCAACACCAAAATCCTGGAAACGTAATCATGGTATTTATGCCGTTGTTTTCAACTGGGTACATCAACAGCGTTATACGGTGATTTTATTCATTGCTGTGGTATCTTTAACAGGTGTTATAGGTCATGAATTATACAACCAGCCCCAGATGAAAATCGGGACTTTTGCCCCACAAACATTTATTGCTCCCTATTCTGCCAGTATTGAAGACCGAGAACAAACAGAAGCAGAACGCAAAGCAGCACAGGAAAAATCTCACCCTGTATTGATGATCAATACCCAGAAAAATGAGCAAATTAAAGAAAATTTGCGCCAACTGCTGGAAGATGGCGATGAAATTCGTGATATCACTGAACCTTTTCCTTTTTTCGATGTTTCTATCTTGCCTATTCCCACCCAGCAATATCTTCGTTCTTGTTTAGAATCGGAATGGGAACAGCTAAAACAAGCTTTAGAAAAGCATCAAAAAGAAAATAAGTCAATGCCTAAGTTCAGGACAGCAGACAGACATCAATTTTCTCGGTCTGTGCCTAGTCCTGGATCAACATTATCAACAAATGCAACTACTAAGGAAAGCAAGACTAGCAAAAATAATTTTGACCAGACACTAGCAGAACTAAAAGCTTACAGTGTCACTAACTCAGAAAAAAATCTGTCTTTACTGGTTGCCCAAATATCTCAAGTGAGAGAAAAATATGGTCAAGCTATTGCCAAACTGTTACAGATGGAGGCGGAACGAAAAAAACCAGTATATGGGCAAACTGGGTTTTTGGATCTGTCAGATGACGACTGGAAAATAGCAAAAACGGGAATCAAACAAAGTGCAGAAAGGATACTTGCTCAAGGCATAGCTCCAGGATTACCCCCTAGTATCTTACAGGATGCAGTGAGTCTACAAGTACAAATTTCTGTACCAGGTGAAGCGGAATCCTTAGCCACTAAAGTATTGTTGGTTGTATTACGACCAAATCTGCAAACAGATGCAGAAAAAACCCAACAACAGGCACAACTGGCCGCAGAGCAAGTTCCATCTGTGATCAAAAAGGTGAGACGAGGAGAAGTGATTGTTAAGAAAGGTGAAAAGATTACACAATGGACATTTGATGTCCTGGATTATTATCACCTGAATCGCCGAGAGGTGAATTGGCTGGGTTTGATGGGTTTAGCCAGTTTGGTGAGTGCGGCTATAGGTGTTTTTGTTTGGGCAGAAAGGCGGATTGGTAGTCATTTGCGAGCCAGCGATCGCCTGTTGATATTATTACTAACTTTGAGTATTCCTAGTGTCTTGGCAATTGGTGTGCCTTATGCTACCTGGATCGCCATTGGTTTATTGTTAGGAAGCTTTTACGGCGGTACTTTGGGCGTGACAGTTGTGGGCTTATTGTCGCTAATATTACCAATCAGCATAGAAATTAGTAAGATTGGTCTGGTAGCTGGTGCTTCTGGCGGAATTTTAAGTAGTTATTTAGCTCAAAGGTTCAAATCCCGCGAAGAATTGGCATTATTAGGTATTGTTATTGCTTTAACTCAAGGTAGTATTTATTTAATCCTGAATTTACTGGCTGGTGCTGCATTCGTTTCTGCTTGGTATATGGTTCTGCAAGATGCGCTGTTATTTGGTTTATCTGGTTTGGCTTGGAGTATTATCGCCTTGGGTTTAAGTCCGTATTTAGAAAAGTTGTTTGATTTAATTACACCCATCCGCTTGGCAGAACTAGCTAACCCTAACCGTCCTTTGTTAAAGCGTCTGGCTACGGAAACTCCGGGAACTTTCCAACATACTTTATTTGTGGCCACTTTGGCGGAAACTGCGGCAAAAAAACTACGCTGTAATGTTGAATTGGTTAGGGCTGGTACATTATACCATGATATTGGCAAAATGCACGACCCTTTAGGATTTATTGAAAATCAAATGGGTGGACCAAATAAACATGAGACAGAAATTAAAGATCCTTGGAAAAGTGCAGCAATTATTAAAAAGCACGTAACTGAGGGTTTAATGATGGCGAAAAAGCATAGTTTACCGACTGCAATTCAAGCTTTTATTCCTGAACATCAAGGAACAATGGCGATCGCCTATTTTTATCACCAAGCGCAACAAATTGCTAAAGATAACCCTAGCATTATAGTAGATAAAGCCGATTTTTGCTATGATGGACCAATTCCTCAATCTAGAGAAACAGGAATTGTCATGTTAGCTGATTCCTGTGAAGCAGCGTTGCGAAGTTTGAAAGATGCCACAGCAGAACAAGCATTAAATATGTTGAATAATATTATTCGTGGTAAATGGCAAGAAGGGCAATTAGTAGATTCTGGTTTGACTAGAGAGGAAATGTCAAAGATTGCTTTAATCTTTGTGGAAGTTTGGCAACAATTTCATCATAAACGGATTGCATATCCTAAGTCAAAAGCTAGTAATGATAATTGATAATTGATAATTGATAATTGGTAATAAAAATCTATCAAAAGAAAGACATAAAAAATAAAAAAAATAGATAATTTCTTATCAAAAGAAAGATGCAGAAATAATGCGTCAGAGGTTGAAATAAAGATATAGCCGTTGACAGGATGGTTAGGACATCAATTGATAATGATGATAATGAAACTCCCACTACAAGAGGGCAACCACAGGGGGTTTGCCCCTACTGACTGACTCCTGCTATACATTCTCAAAACCTACTTATTGACGTGGAATGAATAATAATATGGCATTTTTATCTATTGATGAACTCAAAATATTAGTAGAAAATCCCCAATCTCCATCTGTATCTATATATATGCCTACGCAAAAAGCAGGGGCAGAAATTCGCCAAAATCCTATTCGCTTCAAAAATTTAATGCGGTCAGCAGAAGAACATTTAGAAGCAATGGGTATCAGACATACTCAAGTTCTTGATTTTCTGCAACCTGCTAGAGATTTAGATAGGAGTGATTTTTGGGAACACCAAAATCAAGGATTAGTAATTTTTATTTCCCAAAATTTCTTGCGCTACTATTGTTTACCAATTGAATTTCCAGAATTAGTTGTAGTTGATGAACAATTTCACCTCAAGCCATTACTGCATTTTATTAACAATGATGGAAAATTTTATGTTTTGGCTTTGAGTCAAAAAGATGTAAAATTGTTTGCAGGTACAGGGCATAGTTTGAAAGAAGTGGAAGTAGAAAATATGCCACATCGTCTAGAAGAAACTCTTCTAGAAGACGAGTTACAAAAAGGTGTTCAGCACAGAATTGGTACACCCAGAGGAAGAACTTCTGCTGCTCAACATCCAGGTTCATTTCATGGACAAGGTAGCCCTGATCGAGAGAAACATGAAGATGATATTTTACAATTTTTTTACGCTGTTGATGAAGCATTACATGAAAAATTAAGGGATGAAAAAGCGCCCTTAGTGTTAGCAGGAGTAGAATATTTATTCCCGATTTACCAAGCTGCAAATACCTATCCCTATTTCTTAGAAGAAAGCATTAATGGCAATCCAGAACTTCTCAATTTACAACAATTACATGATGAAGCTTGGCGAATTGTTGCACCTTCATTTCAACAAAATAAAAAAGCAGCAATAGAACTTTATGAACAATTAGCTGGTGAAGAAACAGGAAAAGCTGTTAGTGATATTAAAGAAATTATTCCGGCGGCTTTTTATCACCGAGTTGATTCTTTATTAGTATCTATAGATGAGCAGAAATGGGGAAAATTTGATCCTGAAAATACGACTGTGGATTTGCACACCGAACCAGAACCAAATGATCAAGATATGTTAGATTTTGCGGCTGTGCATACACTATTAAATGGTGGCAAAGTTTATACTCTTGAATCAGAAGAAATGCCAAATGGGGCAAAAGTGGCGGCAATTTTGAGATATTAAAGTGTAAGCATTCAGCCGTCAGCAAGAAAGAAAAAAACCATCAAAAACCATCAATTGTCCATTGATAAATTGCTGTCATTAACACTGGTGTAATTTGACAAACCTCATACCCAATACCCAGATCCCCGACTTCTTAAAGAAGTCAGGGATCTATATTGTTTATCGGTACAAATACAGGTAATCTAAGAAAGGTTGAATTTACCTTGATAGCTATCCTATGACAGCAAAATCTCCTCGCACGGGCAAAATAACCGCAGCCACACATAAAACTCTCTGAAACTCTCTTTCCTTCGTGTACTTTGCGTTCTTTGCGGTTCAATCATAGAGCAATTTCCGGTGTAATGAGGTATACTATGGGCGGGCAAGACTTGTACTGAGCGGTTAGTGAGCTTGTACTGAGCGACCTGTCCTGAGCCTGTCCTGAGCGGTGTCGAAGGGCGGTGTCGAAGGGCGCAGTCGAAGTAAGTCGAAGTGCAGAGTCGAACTATGTCGAAGTATGCCCACCCCACAAAAGTTTTATTATTATAATTTGTACCTCATAGCAATGAAATCTGCTGTATCAAGCAATAGGATAATTTTCTATTTTGATATAAAAATCAACTTACACATTTTGGATAATCCCGATAATTACCATGATAAACGAATATTCAATTAGTGAACTTGTCAAACAACAACGTACCTATTTTGCTACAAATCAAACTCAAGAAATTGATTTTCGTCGGCAACAACTTGTCATCCTCAAACAATTAATTATTGCTCATGAACCAGCAATTATTCAAGCATTACAAGCAGATTTACATAAACCAGAATTAGAAGCTATTACTTCAGAAATTATTTTAACAACTAAAGAAATTGAATTTGCTATCAAGAACCTGAAAAAATGGACTAAACCCAAAAAAGTAGGAGTTCCTTGGCAACTATTACCAGCTTCAGCCAAAATTCAACCAGAACCCCTGGGAATAGTGTTAATTATTGGTGCTTGGAATTATCCATTTCAGTTAGTAATTGTACCTTTAATTGGTGCGATCGCAGCGGGAAATTGTGCCATTCTCAAACCTTCAGAAATTGCCACCCATACCTCTAAACTCATAGCTGAACTGATTCCTAAATATTTTCCTGAAGAATATATTGCTGTAGTGGAAGGAGGTATAGAAACCTGTCAAAAACTACTCACAGAAAAATTCGATCATATCTTTTTTACAGGTAGCACTCATGTAGGTAAAATCATCATGGCTGCTGCTGCCAAAAATCTCACACCCGTAACATTAGAATTAGGTGGAAAAAACCCCTGTATTGTTGATATTGATATTCATTTAGAACATACAGCTAGAAGAATTATTTGGGGTAAATTTATCAATGCTGGACAAACTTGTATTGCTCCAAATTATATCTTAGTCGATAAAAGAATCAAAGATAAATTATTAGTTAATTTAGAAAAATGCCTCAAAGAATTTTATGGTGAACATCCAGAAACCAGCCCAGATTATGCTAGAATAATCAATCAAAATAACTTTGCGAGATTGGTTAATTTATTGCAAAATTTATTGCAAGATGGTGAAATTATCATTGGTGGAGAAACCAAAGCAAGTGAATTATATATTGCTCCCACAATTATTAATAATGTTTCCTTTACAGATCCGATCATGCAGGAAGAAATTTTTGGTCCCATCCTGCCAATAATTGAATATACAGACATTGAAGAAGCTATCACTTGGATTAATTCTCAACCAAAACCCTTAACTTTATACTTATTTTCTCAAAACAAAAACCTACAACAGAAAATTTTACAAACAACATCCTCTGGTGCAGTTTGTCTGAATGAAACAGTCATTCATTTTACTGTACCATCTTTACCATTTGGTGGTGTAGGTAATAGTGGGATTGGTAGTTATCATGGTAAAGCTAGTTTTGATACTTTTTCCCATTACAAAAGTGTTCTCAAAAATCCCTTTTGGTTAGACATAAAATTAAGATATCCTCCCTACAAAGGCAAATTGTCAATATTAAAGCAACTTCTTAAATTCTGAACTATAGCAGGAGTCAGAAGAATTTTAGATTTTATATTTTAGATTTTAGATTGGATTCATGAAATACAATCCAAAATCCAAAATCCAAAATCCAAAATCCAAAATCCAAAATTGTATCCCCAGTCACCAGTCACCCCTAATTACTATACCTTTCTTGCTCCCAAGGTTCACCCCGACGGTGATAACCGTTTTGTTCCCAAAAACCTAATTCTTCCTGTTCTAAAAACTCTAAACCATTGATCCACTTTGCACTTTTCCAAGCATAAAGATGGGGAACAACTAGCCGCATCGGTCCACCATGTTCTGCGGGTAATGGTTCATCAAATAATTTAATAGCAAAGAAATTTTCTTCTCTGACAAAATCTTGAATACTAATATTTGTGGTGTAACCACCATAGCAATGTTCCATAATATGAGCAGCTTTGGGATCTACTTCCAGCAAACTCATAAAATCTGTCACCTTAATCCCAGTCCATTTAACATCAAGTTTTGTCCAATGGGTGACACAATGAAAATCGGCTGTAAATTCATATTGGGGTAATGCTAGAAAATCTGACCATTTAAACACAGTCGGTTTTACCAAACCCCAAACGCGAAACTCCCATTCCTCAATACTGACTTGGGGAGTTGCACCATAAGTTAAAACCGGAAAACCTTTAGCTAAATGTTGGCCAGGAGGAACTTTTGCACTTTCTTCTGGACTTGGTTTCTGAAAAAATTTCATTAGACATCTCCAGAAAAGAAATTATGGAACCTATTTATGGGGGCAGGTCGAAGCTTATGGGATATTTAGATGTCTGATTTTTCCGTTAAATTATTGCCCATAAGCTTCGCCCCTACAACTTATGACAAATTAATACATTCTATTTTGGAGAGGTCTATTATATTGCCTTCTGGAAACATCCGCTATTAACGCGCAGCGTCTAGCGGGTAGTAGTTGATGTTATCAGCAAAGCAAAGAAAAAGCACTCCCATAACTGCGCGGTTAGTGCTTTTCCTGAGCAAGAGATGATTACTCTTCTTCTTCTTCTTCAGCAGTGGGATAGACGAACTTAGAACGTCCAGACAAAATTGATTTGCCCAAAGAAAGAGCTTTTTGAGCTTCCACAACAGCCTTATGTCTCCAGGTAGCGCGGCGCTTGTCTCGTTTAGATTTGGATGTTTTCTTCTTAGGAACAGCCATGATAGCGGATATCGTGATTCTTGACAACCTTTTTATTCTAAGCGATCAATTGACAATTTTCGCCTTTCTCAAAAACAAAGGGAATTGGTGATTGGTGACTGGTGATTGGTGACTGGTGACTGGGGACTGGGGACTGGTGACTGGGGACTGGTGACTGGGTTATTAACCTCCTTTTTCTCCCCTGCCCCCTTACAAGGGTAGGTTTTTTACATTGTCGTGAGGGCAAGACTTGGGGGACAAGGAAGGACAGTGGACAAGGGAGGAAAACAG
>NZ_BJCE01000071.1:0-22957 GCF_005402885.1 Sphaerospermopsis reniformis | reverse complement strand
CCAGTCCCCAGTCCCCAGTCCCCAGTCCCCAGTCCAGCTTATGATGTTGAGGTCGAGAAAATAGCAGTAGTCAATCAACTTTTTTAGGTAATTTTGCATGGCACTGGATTTTTCTGCTTTGCTCTTGGGATTTCAATTTACTTCTCCAGGACCAATTATATTTGAACTTGGTCCAGTGATTATTCGCTGGTATGGCTTGTTGATTGCCTCAGCCGTGTTAATTGGCGTTAGTCTTTCGCAATATCTGGCAAAGCGTCGTCATGTTAATCCTGAGTTAATTAGTGATTTGTCGATTTGGCTGGTAATTGGGGCTATTCCCGCAGCTAGGCTATATTATGTTTTATTTCAATGGTCAGAATATTCCCAGCATCCAGAGAGGATTATAGCCATTTGGCAGGGAGGTATTGCCATTCATGGAGCAATTATTGGTGGTGTCATAGCGGCATTAATCTTTGCCAAAGTCAAAAAGATATCTTTTTGGCAATTAGCAGATTTAGTAGCGCCTTCGCTGATTTTAGGGCAAGCGATTGGACGTTGGGGTAATTTCTTCAATTCTGAAGCTTTTGGCAGACCAACGGATTTACCCTGGAAGCTGTATATTCCCTTGGATCGTCGTCCCCCCAACTTGGCTAATTTTGAATATTTCCATCCCACTTTTCTCTATGAATCTCTGTGGAATTTATTGGGTTTTGCCCTGCTGCTAACTTTATTTTTTCGCGCTTTATCTGGCAAACCACGCCTAAAGGTAGGGACATTATTTCTCGTTTACTGGGTAGCTTACAGCTTAGGACGATTTTGGATTGAAGGCTTACGCACAGATAGCTTGATGCTAGGTCTACTCAGGATTGCACAAATAGTTAGTTTAACGGGAATTTCTTTAGGTTTAGCTGGTTTAGCTTGGCTTTATTTATTCAAACGCCCTTTACCTGATGTTGTTTCTTCCTCTAAAGGTGATGGGGTGACTGGTGATTGGTGATTAGTGACTGGGGAAATGAAGAGGACAAGGAGCTTTCTAGCAGGGAGCAAGGGGGAAAATACCTCTCCCCTGCACCCCGCCCCCGCCCCCTCACAGGGGTAGGTTTTTTACATTGTCGTGAGGGCAAGACTTGGATGACTTGGAAGGACAGTGGACAAGGGAGGAAAACCGTACAAAATCAGATGCTCTTGGTAACCAAAAAAGTCCGTCAAAATACTGTTGTGCGTATCAAATCTTCCTTGTCTACCTTCCCTCCTTGTCTTCCTGGTCCTGCCCAAAAATAAAAAATGCCCCAGAGTTTTCTCTAGGGCTTAACCAGGGTGCATCTACCATATCTCTCTACTAGGCTAGGGGCGTTGATCCGGAAGGGTAGTCAAGAAATGCCAAAAAAATTTTTTTGGGAATAGTTGTGTAGGTTTCTATGAGTGAATGTACGAATGATATGAGTGATGCAAGTTTGATTCCTCCCTTAGAATCAGCAGTGTATATTGTGGGAGCCGGACCTGGAGATCCAGATTTATTAACGGTTAAGGCGCAAAAACTCCTCTCTAGGGCTGATGTAATTTTATTTGCTGATTCTTTAATTCCAGAACAGATTTTAGATATTTGTCGGCAAGATGCCGAGATTATTAAAACGGCGAATAAGACTTTAGAAGAGATTTTACCGATCATGGTGGAAGCGGTGCGATCGCATAAGTCTGTGGTGCGTCTTCATTCTGGTGATCCTAGTCTCTACAGTGCTATCCATGAGCAAATGCAGCTTTTGACGGAGGCGAATATTCCTTTTGAAGTTATCCCTGGTATTAGTGCTTTTCAAGCTGCGGCCGCTAAACTCAAGATAGAGTTAACAGTGCCTAATTTGGTACAAAGTATTATCCTCACCCGCATCAGTGGACGCACAGAAGTACCAGCCAGAGAGGAATTGGCTAGTTTGGCTGCACATCAAGCTAGTTTGTGTTTATACCTGAGTGCGCGTCATGTTGCCAATGCCCAAGCTCAACTCTTGGAACATTACCCACCACAAACCCAAGTCGCTATTTGCTTTCGTATCGGGTGGCCTGATGAAAAAATCCGGGTTGTTCCTCTTGACAAAATGGCAGAATGTACTCAACAAGAACAATTACTGCGAACTACACTTTATATCATTAGTCCTGCCCTCTTACCAGTAACAAGTCGTTCTCGTTTATACCATCCACAACATAATCATTTGTTTCGTTCATCTCATCACTGAATGCAGAAAACAAAGTAAAATTAGGAGAATCATTGCTACCTTCTCAGGATGGCAATTCTCAAATTTTAATGAAGATTTGAAAATTCATTAAGATTATTCCGGCAATTATTTGGTTTTTTTGTAATTTTAAATTTTGAATTGTTGATTATGCCATTAATCAAAGTCCAAACTTCTGTATCTGCTCCAGAAAAAGCTAAAATTGAGTCCATGCTCAAAGGTTTATCAGCGAAGTTAGCTAAACATACAGGTAAACCTGAATCTTATGTCATGACAGCTTTTGAACCTGAAGTACCCATGACTTTTGCGGGAACTACAGAGCCAGTTTGCTATATTGAAATTAAAAGTGTTGGCACAATGAAACCTGAACAAACTTTAGCTATGAGTCAGGAATTTTGCCAGGAAATTAACTTTTGCTTGGGTGTTCCTACAAATAGAATTTATATAGAATTTGCTGACGCTAAGGGTTTTATGTGGGGTTGGAATAGTACAACCTTTGGTTAATGTTTTTTAAGCATTCAGCTATCAGCTATCAGCTATCAGCTAATAAATTTCAGATTAAATAGACATCTGGGGACAAATAATCTAGAGATGTTCCATGAAGCGTCTCTACAAAAGTTGTCTAAAGCATTTAGTTGATGTCTAAATAAATAAACCTAACTATTCCCTATTTATCAAATAATGAGTTATGAGCAAGAGTAATATCTCTGCTATCACTATTCCTGGTTATCGCATCACAGAAGTCATTCATGTTAGCACTAGAACGACTGTATATCGTGGTGAGCAAGAAAAGACTCAAACTCCAGTCATCATCAAAACTTTAAACGCACAATATCCCCAATTGCACGAATTGATATCCTTAAAAAATCAGTTCACAATTACCCAAGAAATAGAACATCCGAATATTATCAAATCCTATGTTTTAGAAACTTATGGTAATAGTTATGCTCTGATTTTAGAAGATATTGACGGCATATCTCTTCATCAATATGCTAAGTGGCAACCATTAACATTAGATTGGTTTTTCCATATTTCTATTTCCATTGTTGAGGCGTTAGAATATCTATATCAAAATAAAATTATTCATAAAGATATCAAGCCCAAAAATATTATTATTAATCCACAAACAAAGAAAATTAAACTCATAGATTTTAGTATTTCTTGTCTTTTACCTAAAGAAGTTGCTGAAATTAAAAACCTAAATGTATTAGAAGGAACGCTTCCCTATATGTCACCAGAACAAACGGGAAGAATGAATCGCGGGATAGACTACCGGACGGATTTTTATTCTTTGGGTGTGACATTGTATGAATTACTCACAGGACAATTACCTTTTATGAGTAATAATCCTTTAGAGTTGGTGCATTGTCATCTGGCGAAAACTCCTGAACATCCCAGGGAAATTAATCCCCAAATTCCTGAGATTGTAGCAGATATCATTCTGAAATTAATGGCAAAAACACCAGAGGAAAGATATCAAACAGCCAGGGGAATTAGATATGATTTAGAAATCTGTCAACAAATGTTATTAAATCAAGGTGCAATTTCTCATTTTGATTTAGGACAAAGAGATATAGCCGACAGATTTATAATTTCTGATAAAATTTATGGTAGAGAAAATGAGATTATTACTTTATTGGATGCTTTTGAAAGAGTCAGTAATGGCAATAAAGAATTAATCTTAGTAGCTGGTTTTTCTGGTATTGGTAAAACTGCGGTTATTAATGAAATTCATAAACCTATTATCCGTCAAAAAGGTTATTTTATTTCTGGCAAATATGATCAATTTCAACGCAATATTCCTTTGTCGGCTTTAGTAAAAGCATTGCAGAGTTTATTACAGCAACTTTTAACCGAAAGTACCGACAAGTTACAAGAATGGAAAAATCATATTCTATCCGCACTGGGAGAACAAGGACAAGTTATCATTGATGTCATTCCCGAACTAGAAAATATGACTGGTAAGCAACCTGATGTCCCAGAACTTACAGGTAGTGCTGCTCAAAATCGCTTTAATTTTCTCTTTGGTAAATTTATTCAAATATTTGCCACAAAAGAACATCCATTAGTAATTTTTTTAGATGATTTACAATGGGCTGATGCAGCTTCTTTGAAGTTAATAGAATTATTAATTAGTGAAACAGATACTCAATATTTATTGTTAATTGGTGCATATCGAGATAATGAAGTCTATACTGGACATCCTTTAATAATCACCTTAGATAATATTAGCAAAGCAGATGTTATATTTAATCAAATAAACCTACAGCCTTTAGATAAATCACACTTAAATCAACTAATAGTAGATACTTTATATTGTCCAGAATCTGAAACAGAATCCCTCACTGAATTACTGTTAATCAAAACCCAAGGAAACCCATTTTTTACTAATCAATTTATGAAATCCATGTATGAGGATGGGTTGATTAGTTTTAATTTTAATCTTGGTTATTGGCAGTGTGATATTTATGCAGCTAAGGCTTTATATCAAAATGATGATATTGTAGAGTTTTTAGGAACGCAAATCAAAAAATTACCAGTTGATACACAAAACATCTTGAAAATTGCAGCTTGTATAGGTAATCAATTTGATTTATATACTTTATCTATCGTCTGTGAAAAATCACAATTAAAAATAGCTACAAATTTATGGAATGCTTTGAAACAAGGTTTGATTTTACCACAAGATGAAAGTTATAAATTTTATGTAGATAGTGCAGATAGTATAGATGTTATTTCCTTATCTGCTGCGGAATTAAAATTAAATAATTTGGAAAGACTGACAGTTAAATATAAGTTTCTCCATGACAGAGTACAACAAGCTGCTTATTTCTTGATTCCTGATGCGGAGAAACAAGCAACACACCTGAAAATCGGCAAATTAATTTTAAAAAATACTGATTCTAGGGAACTAGAAGAAAGAATATTTGAAATAGTCAACCAGCTTAATATTAGTGTTGAATTAATTACTAATGAATTAGATAAATATGAATTAGCTAAACTCAACTTAATTGCAGGGCAAAAAGCTAAGTTGTCTACAGCTTATGAAGCCGCTGTGATATATTTAAGAATGGGTTTAGAACTGTTAGCAATAGATAGTTGGCAAAATCAGTATGATTTGACTTTAAATCTTTATGTAGAAGCTGTCGAAGCCCAATTTTTAAACATTAATTTTGATCAAGCACAAACCTATATAAAAATAGTCAAAAACCATGCACATAGTTTACTTGATCAAGTGAAAGTATATGAAGCAGAAATGCAAATATATATGGCTCAGGTACAAATCCAATTAGCCATTGAAACAGGTTTAAATATTACCAATTTGTTGGGAGTTAACTTAGAAAAAGAACCACCAGAAAACTTAAATGTTGATGATTTAATCAATTTACCTGTGATGACTGCACCGGATAAAATTGCAGCGATGCGGATTTTAGCTAACATGACTGCTGCTAGTTATTTTGTTGATCCGGCATTATTTCCAGCAATTATTTTTACAATGATACATTTATCGGTTAAATATGGTAATTGTTCAAGTTCTGCTCATGGGTATGTGAATTATGGTGTAATATTATGTGGATTTTTCTTAGATATTGATACTGGATACCGCTATGGTAAATTGGCTTTGAATTTATTGGATAAATTGGATGCCAAAGAAATCAAATGTAGAGTTTTGGTAATGTGGAATGCTAATATTAATTTTTGGAAAAATCATGTTGATAAAACAATAGATAGTTTACTGGAATCTATAAATTGTGGTATAGAAGTGGGAGATTTAGAATATGCTGGTTATGCTTCCGCTATGTACAATATAAATATGATATTAAATGGAGAAAATTTAGCATCTATATTTCAGCATCTCGAAACATATATACATTTAATGTGTAATTTCAAGCAAGAGGGAACTGTTCCTGTTCACCAAGTCTGGAAACAGTTTGTGTTGAATTTTTTAGATAGCAATAATATTAAGAAATCGGATTTTAGTGGTAATTCATTTAATGAATCTGTATTATTACCACTTTTATTAGAGACCAACAGCTCTACAACATTGTTTTCTTTGTATTTAGCAAAAAGTATATTTTTTTATTTTTTTAGAAATACTGAAAAATCCCTTGAAAGTGCGGTTAAAGGACAGGAATATTTAAAGTATGTTGTTGGACAAATTACTGTAAGTTACCATAATTTATACTACTCTTTATCTCTTTTGGCTGAATATCCAAATCAATCTATAAGCGAACAAAAGACAAGTTTAAAAACTGTTTTAGCCAATCAAAAACAAATGCAATTTTGGGCTAATCATGCACCGCAAAACTATCAGCATAAGTATGATTTAGTGGCAGCAGAAATAGAAAGAGTTTTGGGTAATAATTGGCAAGCGATGGAACTTTATGATCAAGCAATTGCTGGAGCAAAGGAAAATAAATATATCCAAGAAGAAGCAATTGCGAATGAATTAGCTGCTCAATTTTATCTGGAATCTGGTAAAATAAAAATTGCTCAAACTTACTTAATAGATGCTTATTATTGTTATGTTAATTGGGGTGCTAAAGCTAAAGTAGAAGATTTAGAAATAACCTATCCTCAGCTACTTATTCCTATTCTCAAGCAAAAATCAATAGACAGTGAAGAACCTAATTTGATTAGTAAGCTTATATCTGATTCTAGCAATAGCAGTGTATCAGCAATTTTAGATTTAGAAACAGTTACTAAAGCATCTCTAGCCATTTCTTCGGAAATTAAGATAGAAAAATTACTACATACTTTACTGGATGTAATTGTAGAAAATACAGGAGCAAAAAAAGCTGTTTTTATTTTACAGCAAGAAGGCAACTTATTTGTTGTACCACAATATCGAGAAAACCAAAAAGTTGAGTTAAACTTTACACAATTCAGTGAGCATCAAAACTTACCATTAAGCGTTATCAATTATGTTTTGAATACTCAAAAAGACATCTTGATTAATGATGCTACTAATGAAAAAACATTTGCTGTTGATCCTTATATTATTAAATATCAACCTAAATCTATTCTCTGCAATCCTATTTGCAATCAAGGTAAAGTTATCGGCATTATCTATTTAGAAAATGATTTAACAGTAGGTGCATTTACCCCGGAAAGACTGAAAGTATTAAAACTTTTATCTTCCCAAGCAGCTATTTCCTTAGAAAATGCCCAACTCTATGGTAAATTAGAAGAAAAAGTTGCCAATAGAACTCAGGAATTAAATGAAAAAAATCTGCACTTAGAAAAAACACTGCGGGAATTACAATTTACACAACTGCAATTAATTCAAACGGAAAAAATGTCTAGTTTAGGACAATTAGTTGCTGGTATTGCCCATGAAATTAATAATCCTGTAAATTTTATCTATGGTAATATCGATCATGCTCAAAACTATATTGAAGCTTTGATAAATTTGCTCAATCTTTATAAACAAGAGTATCCCCAACCTACATCTTTATTGCAACAAAAGATGGCAGAAATAGATTTAGATTTTTTGATTGTAGACTTACCAAAAATACTCAGTTCAATGTCTGTAGGTGCAGATCGTATCCGCAACATTGTTCTAGGATTACGTAATTTTTCCCGTTTAGATGAATCAGAAATGAAGTTTGTAGATATCCATGAGGGGATTGAAAGTACATTAATGCTGTTGCAACCCCGGTTTAAGGAAAAGTTAGGTTATGCACAAAATATAGTTATTAAAGATTATGGTAAGTTACCTTTAGTTATCTGTTACGCTTCGCAGCTAAATCAGGTGTTTATGAATATTATCAGTAATGCGATTGATGCTTTATATCAACATGAGCAGAGTTTATCAAAAGCGGAAAAAGAATTGTATTTTAGTCAAATTAAAATTAGTACAGCTATCATTAATAATGATTGGGTGAAAATTTCCATTAAAGATAATGCAATGGGAATTAATCCAGAAATTAAACAACGGATATTTGATCCTTTTTTCACAACTAAACCTGTTGGTGAAGGTACAGGTTTAGGTTTATCAATTAGTTATCAAATTATCGTAGACAAACATAGTGGGAGAATAGAGTGCTTGTCTGAACCGGGAATGGGTACAGAATTTATTATTCAAATTCCTATTAATTCGCGTCAGAAAAGCAACACAAGTTGAGAGCATGGGTGTAGGATAGAGATATAGAATCAAATTATGGTTTTTTTATGTCTGCTACACCCCTGGTATCTCTGGTAAATTCCACTAACTCTACAAACTCTACCACTGCAAACTCTGAACTTGTTTCCCCTCTTCTCGGTGCTTCGGTAGCTGAGTTAACCGCTTGGGTTCAAGAACAAGGACAACCTGGATACCGGGGGAAACAACTACATAATTGGATATATGATAAAGGTGTGCGTAATTTAGCAGATGTTTCTGTATTTCCTAAAAGTTGGCGAGAAAAAGTTATAGATATTCCTATAGGTCGTTCATCTCTACATTATCGTTCTGTTGCTGCTGATGATACGGTAAAATATCTGTTGAAATTAGCAGATGGAGAAATTATTGAAACTGTTGGTATTCCCAGTGATAAGCGGTTAACGGTTTGTGTTTCTACTCAAGTTGGTTGTCCAATGGCCTGTGATTTTTGTGCGACGGGGAAAGGAGGTTTTAAACGTAATCTGAGTCGTGCAGAAATTGTGGATCAAGTTTTAACTGTACAGGAAGATTTTCAGCAACGGGTGAGTAATGTGGTGTTTATGGGGATGGGTGAACCGTTGTTGAATACGGAAAATGTAATTTTGGCTTTGAAATCTTTAAATCAAGATGTGGGAATAGGAGCGCGATCGCTCACTGTTTCTACTGTAGGTATTCGCGATCGCATTCGTCAATTAGCCGAACACCATTTTCAAATTACCCTCGCTGTCAGTCTTCATGCACCAAACCAAACATTAAGAGAGCAAATTATTCCCAGTGCTAAACCCTACCCCATCGAAGACTTACTCGCAGAATGTCGAGAATATGTAGAAATAACCGGACGCAGAGTAACTTTTGAATATATCCTTTTAGCGGGAGTAAATGACTTACCAGAACACGCTTTAGAATTATCAAAACGTCTGCGCGGTTTTCAAAGTCATGTGAATTTAATTCCTTACAACCCTATCGAGGAAGTAGATTATAAAAGACCAAACCGCGATAGAATACAAGCTTTTGTTAATGTTCTCCAACAACAAAACATTGCTGTGAGTGTCAGATATTCTCGCGGTTTAGAAGCAGACGCAGCTTGTGGACAACTGAGAAGAAATAAAAGGTAATTGGTAATTCATAATTCATAATTCATAATTCATAATTATAAATTACTACCCAATCACCAATCACCAATCACCAATCACCAATCACCAATCACTATTTTTTAGCATAAATACCTGGTGCATAAGCCTCAATAACCCTACCAGTGCGAGTGCAGCTAATCATCAGGTAATCACAGGTTGGGCATTGGGTTCTGGTGACTTGACTCTCAGCAATAAAGTGACGTTCAGCTGTACTGCCGCAATTTGGGCAATGAATTTTTTGTAAAACTTGCATTTTAAAACCCCTGGATTAAATAATGTTGGTAAAAATCCGTAACTCTAGCCAGTCAAGATTTATAGCCACAGAGGCGGCTCTTTTTTAACAAATTTAACAATTTAAAAATTTCACGTAAGTAGTCGTGCAAAATAAATTTTATATTTGGGAGAGGGAACAGGGAACTATTAACAGGGAACAGATACAGATAAGGAATACAGAGATTTTTGTTTGTTCCAAAAATGTTAAATTAATTTTGCCCAGGTACTTATCCTTATTCATTATCTTAGTCTTCTTATTTTTATTCGTCACACTTTAGATATATAAATTTACTTTTCCTGTAACTTTTGTTTTCATTCTTAGTGATCCCCGTACTTTAATCTTTGAGACAAGTATATTTATCCTCTTGTTTTCAAATAGGTTGTTTTTGTATTCAACCGCCACAGAAAAAGAAAAACTGTATTTTAAGTCACAAAATATTTTTCTTTAGATTTTGTTAAGCTTTTCGCTGTATAAATTGTATTTCAGATTACATTTATATTCTCGGCTATAGTGGTATTTACTACCTTTATTACCTTTATTAGAGAAAATATCATTACATGACTCAGTGATAATTTAAGCAAAACTTCCAACATGAGATAATACAGTAATCAACTACTTTTGCTAATCTAGAGATTAGTAATGGGTAATGAGAAATGGGTAATTAGTAATAGATATTCTTAATTATTAATTGCCCATTATTTCTTATCATGTAAGACTTTAAGAGTTATCGAATTAGCGAGATTACACCAAAAAATAGCCAACATTACAGCATTTACCAAGTTAGTGAGGTACAGATTTTTTTATCTTAGGGAATTGGGAATTAGGAATTAGGAATTGGTAACAGTAAATAAATTAGGGTGTACCTCATGAGACTGGGAAACGCTATAGAAAAGATACATTACATAAAATCACGACCTATATTAGGGGTTGCTGAGAAAGTCTTTTCGTGTTCGCGCAGCGTGACGTAAGTCATGGGAATAGGAGTCAGGAGGAGAATTAAAGACATTTTTTTATTTCTGGCTGCCCATAAAAGTGCAAGGTTTTTCAGACTCAAGACTCTATAACGAAAGCACCTACCGTCTTTTTTATGAGCCTTTTTGGTTTATTCCGCATCCCCTATATTAGCAAAAACCACGCGGTGATAGGGATAGAGGATTTGACTGTATCCGAGATGTTAGCTAATGGGAAATTATCAAAAGCTATATCAGATATGGGCTTTTATGAATTTAGAAGACAACTAGTACCGCTTCGCGGAAGTCAAAAGTCAAAAGTCAAAAGTCAAAAGTCATACTAGAATATAAAACACAACTATATGGCAGTAAGTTAGTAATTGTGGATAGATTTTATCCCAGTAGAGACGTTATAGATTTAGTAGCTAGAAGCATCTTAGAAGAAAAAGCAAGGAATTTCTACTATGCTCATTTGCCCGCAATGTCAATTTGAAAATCCCAATGACAATAAGTTTTGTCAAAGTTGTGGCACGTCTTTAACTTATAAGACTTGTCCTGAATGTGGGGCAGAAGTCCTTTTAAATAATCAATACTGTCACAAGTGTGGTGCAGAATGTGGCACGATTTGGTGGGCAATGATTACCCAAGAAACATCTGTCGTCTTTTCCGAATTTGGGGAAGAAAAATTAACACCAGATATAGGTAACACAAACACCCGTCTACAATTTGCGGTAGGCTCATTTTTAGATCGGGGACAACGCTATCAATTATTAGAACCTTTACCAGAACCGGAAGTGATAGCGGGTGGTACTGAGTATAAAGTCAAAGTTTTAGATTGCCAACCCTTTCACATTTCACCTATTGAGGCGATGCTGGAACATCAACCACAGGGTTTGATTGTGCCATCGGTGAGTGTAATTGGCATTCCTAGTTTGGCTCAAGCTTATGTGGCATTACAACAGGAAATGTCACCGGGAATACCCATAATTCACGATGCTTGGCAACAAGATAATATGCAGGTGGTACTGATTGAAGACCGTTCCCATTGGCAGTTGTTACTGAAGGCGTGGCAAGATCCAGCCACCCATCCACTACAGATTTTACACTGGTGTTATCAGATGATCCAACTTTGGGAGATACTGAAACCAGTGAATTGTCGTCAAAGTTTGTTGAAGTTATCAAATCTGCGACTAGATGAAGACCAAACACTGGGGTTGCAACGGTTGGATCTGGAAACACCTACTAAAAATTTGCCTACTGATGGCGAGCGGCCTTTAACTATCAAGTCTTTGGGAAGGGTTTGGCGCAATTTATGTCTACAGTCTCAACATACTCATATTGCCTCTCTTGTGGAAATTTTGGATGATTTAGAAGCTGGTAAGATTGCAACTGGGGAAGAATTGCGATCGCATTTGGAGGAAATATCCACAGAACTACAATCACCTTCTAACTCTGGTCTTGCTTCTACAGAGACAAAATATACTTCTGCGCCAACTTTGTTGCAAGATGATAATTGTCAGGATGAGGAAAGAAATGAAGATGCACCGACAATTATCTTGCCAATGCAATTAAGGAGTGTGGAAGATGTAGGACGCACTGATGTCGGTCGTCAACGTGATCACAACGAAGATTATTTTGCCATTGAAACCAAGCAGCAAAAGCTGGATGTACCTGGAAATCGCCATTTGCAAGCTAGGGGTTTGTATATTCTCTGTGATGGTATGGGGGGACACGCTGGAGGTGAGGTGGCCAGTGAGTTGGCTGTAACTACTTTGCGAAAATACTTTCAAGAAAAGTGGGTTGGGGAGGAACTACCAACATCTGAAATGATCGAAGCAGCGGTTTTGTTAGCTAATCAAACGATTTATGATCTCAATCAACAAGGACTGCGTTCTGGTGTGGGGCGCATGGGTACAACTTTGGTGATGTTATTGATGCAAAACACTAAGTTAGCAGTTGCCCATCTGGGAGATAGTCGTCTTTATCGCCTCACACGCAAGGGCGGTCTAGAACAAATGACTGTAGACCATGAAGTGGGTCAACGGGAAATTGCTAAAGGATTATCTCCCAGTTTAGCTTATGCTCGTCCAGATGCCTACCAACTGACTCAAGCTTTGGGTCCACGAGATGCCGATTTTGTCCATCCTGATATCAATTTCTTTGAGATTCATGAAGATTGTTTGCTGTTGTTGGTTTCCGATGGGTTATCAGATAATGATTTATTGGAAACTAATTGGCAGACTCACCTCACACCGTTGCTCAGTTCGAGTACAAATTTGGAATCAGGTCTGAGCGACTTGGTTGATCTAGCAAATGAATACAATGGTCACGACAATATTACGGCTATATTGATTCGGGTTAAGGTTTCTCCGATACAAACAAGCTAACTCATGCTAACTAGCTGTTAACCCTATCGGCAAAGTTGACATAGAATGGAAATGAGGTTGATAGGCCATGTCTTTACAAGTAGTTCTCTTTTCTGATAGATAAATAATTATGAATTATAAATTTTGATTGTGGTAACACTGACCCTGTTAGACACGAAAAATAAAACGCCGCTTAAACAGTGGAGTTTTCAGGGTTCCTCTGTGATTCGCATTGGTCGCGCGGTGGATAATCATGTTGTACTCAATGATAGTTTAGTTTCTCGGTATCATCTGCAACTTCAACAATTGAGTGCTGGCAGCAGCAGTGATGCTTGGCAGGTAATTAGTCAAGGGACAAATGGTACTTTTCTTAATGGTGTTCTGGTAACAAAAAGTACGTTATCCGATAATTCTCTCCTGCAACTAGCACAGGGAGGACCTATACTCAAATTCCAACTTGAGGATATACCGGAACTGACGGTTTCACCTTGGCAACCAATACACCAGGAAATTGAGAAAGTTGCAGTTTCCCATTGCAATCACGAAGGAAATTCCCCAAATAATATATTTTGTGTTCACTGTGGTCAACCGCTAACTGTGATCAAGCGAATTCGCCATTATCAGGTCTTACGCACACTGGGACAGGGTGGTATGGGTACTACTTACCTAGCTTGGGATGCTACAGGTGTAATTACAGGTGTTCCTCAACTGTTGGTGTTAAAGCAGATGAATGCGGATATGGCTAAAATTGCTAAAGCGCAGGAGTTGTTTGAACGAGAAGCGAAAACTCTGAAATGTCTTAATTATCGAGGAATTCCCAAATATTATGATTTTTTTGCCGAAGATAGGAAAAACTACTTGGCAATGGAGTTAATTCACGGACAGGATTTGGAAAAGCGTGTATATACTACTGGTCCTGTGACTCCTCATCAGGCGATCGCTTGGATGATTCAGACTTGCGATATTTTAGATTATCTCCATAACCAAGATCCACCTCTGATTCACCGGGATATTAAACCTGCTAATTTGATGGTAAGAAATGCTAATAATCAAATTGTGGTGTTGGATTTTGGTGCTGTGAAGGAAATTGGCACTGCACCAGGGACGAGGATCGGCGCTGAAGGTTATTGCGCTCCTGAGCAGGAACGAGGACAACCATTGACACAATCGGATTTGTATGCTATCGGTCCAACGCTGATTTTTTTACTGACTGGGCAAAATCCTGTAAATTTTATCCGCCACAGGGGACGTGGTGTTTGTTTTGATGTGAAAAATGTGCCGACAATTACTCCTCAACTCCGCGAAATTATTGAACGGGTGACGGAAGCTTTACCACGCGATCGCTTTCAAAGTGCTAAGGAGTTGGCTAAGGCTTTGATGGCTTGTTAGTGATTGGGTAATGGGTAATGGGTAATTGGTAATTGGTAATTACGTGAAATTCTTTTCCCAGTCACCAGTCCCCAGTCACCAGTCCCCAGTCCCTAATCTTCGTCCCAAGTTTCTACTGCTAATAGATCACCAATGGGATCTTGCATACTAAAGCCAAAGTCCAGGAGTTCTTGTTTCCAGTGTTGCCATTCATTGCCGTAGAGGAAGGCAATTTTCCAGATGCTATCGCTGGGCTTGATAATACTGGATTCTACGAGTGATTGCACATTGCGCTGCAATTTCACCATAGGGTGAATCACTTGCTGAGTCATAACCTCGATGTGGTTCAAATTTTATTTGTGTGAATACTTAGTTAAAACTGCTTTCCAGTTGGCATTTTTTACTGGTGCGCGAGTCCTATAGTTTGGCGAAGCTAGTCTTAACTTCTAGAGTATATCATAAATGATTCTGGGAAATTGCTAAAAATTTGGTTTTGTACGGTAATTACGACTAAAGGCAGGAGGCACAGGAGGCTGTGATATTTTCTTGGGGTTTGTGGGTAATCTCATAAATAGGAGAGGAAGATTGCTGTTTTTCTGTGTTTACCGCAGCAAGTATTGATACATGGCTAGTTCTGGTAGTGATTACTTAGAAAAACGTCGTCAGCAAATTGCAAGAAAGCAAAGAATTGTTACATATATTTCTTTATTGGGCTTCGGTGGTTCTATATTGTTTGGGGGGTTTAGTACGATTCAACGGGCTTGGCAACAACCGCAGCAATCGGTGGTTGAATCTGCTGAGACTGGGTTAGAGAAACAAATTAAGGGTTATGAGTTGGTTTTGCAGCGTGAACCTAATAATCAAGTTGCTTTGGAGAAGTTGTCAGTGATGAAGTTACAGATGGGGGATAATCAGGGAGCGATCGCTCTGATGGAACGTTTGGTGAAGTTGCATCCTGATCGGGAGGATTACCAGACTGTGTTGGCGGATGTGAAAAATAGAGCAGAGGGAAATAATCAAGCGGCTAAATAAGTGAGCTATTACGCATTTAAATTTTATGAACTAAACAAGTTTAACTCTTGTGAGGTGGGCATCCCTGCCCGCCCTAATATTTGCCCTAATATTGAATTGTTTACAATAAACTCAGGTGAATGCCATGCCATAACCTATCCTAGCTAACACAAACCTACACAATGGGAAATTATGGACACTGTGAAACTTGATATGAAACTTGATCTGCCAACTGATCTACCCACCCAATTACCAGACCATACTCAATTACCCTGTGAAGATGGAACTTTTGTGAAAAATTTTCAAGAACATCCTCAAAGTATTTTATTAACAGAATCTATTTGGTCAAGATTACAGGAAATTCATCCAGATAAACAATTTTGTATAGGTCAAGATAGCGGTATTTATTGGCGTATTACTGAGCCACCACAAAAAGGAGCAGAAGCACCAGATTGGTTTTATGTTCCTGATGTACCGCCAACTTTAAATGGACAAATGCGCCGTTCTTATGTGTTATGGCAAGAATTTGTCGCTCCTTTAATTGTGATTGAATTTGTCTCAGGTAATGGTGCTGAAGAAAGGGATGAAACGCCATATTTAGGTAAATTTTGGGTGTATGAAAAAGCGATTAGAGTACCTTTTTATGGAATTTATGAAGTGCAGAAAGCATCATTGGAATTATATCATTTAGTTGAGGGAAAGTATTATTTAATGTCACCTAATGAAAGGGGTCGTTATCTAATTCAAAAAATGGGTGTAGAGTTGGGTATTTGGCAAGGAACATATAAAAATGTAGAGTTACCTTGGTTAAGATGGTGGGATTTAGATGGTAATTTATTGTTAACAGGAGAAGAACAAGCTGAACAGGAAAAACAACGGGCGGAACAGGAAAAACAACGGGCGGAACAGGAAAAACAACGGGCTGAACAAGAAAAACAACGGGCTGAACAAGAAAAACAACGGGCGGATAAATTAGCGGCTAAATTGCGACAATTGGGAATAGAATTAGATGAGTAAATAGACTGCTAGAACACCGATGCATTAATCGTAAGGGCGTATAGCATTCGGACAGAATATGAACTGGTTTCAGCAATAGGTTATCACCCGAATGCTTCGCCCCTACAAGGTAAGTCCCTAAACCTTTGGCGGATATGATTAATCAATAACAGATAAAATAGGAGTGAATAAAATTATGCTCCCATTCACCACAGAAGAAACAATTTCCAACTCAGAAGAACAACTGATTAATTTTCCCACCCAACATGATCTCCCCTGTGATGACGATGACGTTATGGAAACTCTGCGACATAAATACCAAATGGATTTACTTTTGGAAACCATCTACCCTTGGTTAGAAAAACGTCAAGATGGTTTTGCCGCAGGGAATATGTTTGTTTATTTTAGTCCCTACCAAGTGAAAAAATATGATTATAAAGGTCCTGATTTTTTCTGTGTTTTAGATGTATCACAACAGGAAAGAAAAAGCTGGGTAGTTTGGGAAGAAGGAAAAACCCCTGATGTGGTGATAGAGTTATTATCAGAAAGCACTGCTAATTATGATAAAACTAAGAAAAAATTAGTTTATCAAGACCGGATGCGAGTACCGGAGTATTTCTGGTATGATCCTTTTAATCCTGATGATTGGGCGGGTTTTGCTATTGTTGAGGGAGTATATCAACCTCTAACCCGTGATGATAAAAATCGCTATATTAGTAAGAAATTGCAATTAGCTTTAGTGTGTTGGCAAGGTGTGTATAGAGGTGTGGATACGGTTTGGTTACGGTGGGAAACTTTAGATGGTGAGTTGCTGTTAACAGATAAAGAAGTTAGTGAACAGGAAAAACAACGTGCTGAACAGGAAAAACAACGTGCTGAACAGGAAAAACAACGTGCGGATGATGCAGAATTAGAAATAGCAAGGTTAAGGGATTTGTTGAAAAATTCAGGTGTTGATATTAATGGTTTAGAGTAAAAATCAATAGATCCCGGACTTATTAAATAATTCTGGGATCTGGTTATAAACAATAAAAATGTAAGCGAATACTTACATAAAAACTTTATTGTCTGAATCAGGATATCCAGGATTTAAGGATTGACAGGATGAACTAGAACAATAGACATCTCCAGAAAAATATATTTGCCACATCTGTAAATAAGCTTTCTCCATTTCCCGCGCAAATTTCTTACCATTCCAGAGGGGAGATGTTTGTCTTGATTTTCGTAGTTTCCATACTATTTCTTGTCTTAATTTTTCATCCTTACCCAACCTTACACCCCACTCTACATACTCTTCATCACTCCAAGCTATTCCTTCAGTTACACCCACATTCATCATCATTGTATAACTATTACGGGCTGCAAATTGTTCTCCCACTCTGGTAACTATAGGTATTCCCATCCATAATGTTTCTAGGGTTGTGGTTGCACCGTTGTAAGGATAGGTATCTAAGACAACATCCGCAATAGCTAAATTAGCACGATGTTCTGTATCTAACGGTGCAGAAGGTAAAAATCTTAACTGTTTTAAATCAACTCCTTCTGCTTCCGCAATTGGGGCGATAAAATCTTGTAAATCTTGATAATTAGTTCGATGACTTTTGAGGAGAAAATAACTATTAGGTACTTGTTTAAGAATTTGTAATTGCAATCGGATATTCTGAGGATTACGTTTTAATCCCGTTTGAGAACTAAAATAAATAATCCCATCTTCAGGAATATCTAAAGATTCTCTGGTGAGAGTTGGTGTTCCTATAGTAAAACCATCAATACCAATATAATTTTCAGGCAGTCGCCAAATTTTTTCTGTGTAATAATCCTGTGCTGATTCTGGTAGAACATAGTGATCAGCCATAAAATAATCTACTGTGGGAAAACCAGTCCCATCATACCCTAACCAACTAATTTGAATGGGTGCAGGTTTCAAGGCTAAAATGGCGCAACCACCATAGGAAGTTAAACTATCTAAATCAACTAAAATATCTATCTCATCTGCATTAATTTTATCTGCCATTGCTACCATTGACAAACATTCTTGATGATAACGCTCACCAAATTCGTTCTTGTAAGCTTGTTGATGGGGGTCGTAAATATTCTCTTTTAAAGAATACAGATAAATATCAAATTGCTGAGGATCATGATATTTTAACAACCACCAAGCTAAGAAACCCACAGAATGAGTACGAAAACATTCTGATAAATAGCCTATTCTTAAAGGACGCTCACTCAAAGCAGGACGATGTGATTGAAAACGTTTTTGATAAGTATTAATATTTTCGGGAAAACTTTTCCACAACACTTGTTGAGATAAAGCAGCTAATCCATTGCGAATTAATCTATTTTCACGTGGATTATCTTCCATGTATAACAAAAAAGCGCCAATGCTAAGAAGCTGAACTAAGCTTTCGTCGTCTGATTTGCTGTTGACAACATTAGATAAATATAGTTTATATGCTTGGTAAGCTTGAACTGCTTTTTCCCAACTTGCACAAGAAGTTAATAATGCGTCTAGTAAGTAATGGTAACCATTAATTTGATCAATTGGTTTTTGAGCAAGGGCTAAATATTTTTTCACCCAATCAATAGATTCTTTAGTATAATCTGATCCTAGTCTTTGCAAAGGAGCAACAATTTTTCTAATGCAATCTAAATTATTTGGGTCTAAATGGAGAGCAACTTTTGCAAAGTAAATTGACATATAAGACTGAGAAAACCGATAATAAGCTTCGGCTTTTCCTTTCAGTAATGGAATAATGGTGTCAGATGTTGATAAATGAATTATAAATTTTTCAAGCAGATGATCAACAAAGGGAGGAGGAGTAACTGGATCAAGATGAACTAACTTTTCAATTACTTTAACTAATAAATTTTCGTCAAAAACAGGGGTTTCTGTTAGTTGAGATATAGTTTCAACTAATTGATTAATATTCGTTTCCAGATCCTCAATATTTAAGTCAGTGTTTAGTTCAATTATTTTTAAAAGATTATTAATATCATCAGGTATAAATTCTTCAATGTGTTGACGAATTACCCAAGCTAATTTATTGTTAGAATTTGCTTCTTGTTCTTGAGCAGAATGTAATAAAATTTCTGTTAATTCTTGCAACCAAGATTCTGACTCTTCTTCTCCAAATTCCAGAAGGGGAGTCATCCATGTAATTTGGGCTTCTTCCTCTCTACCCTCTAATAATAAGGCTAACCCTAAATACCAATAATTAGAAACATCTCTGGGATTTTCAGCAATATTTTGTTCATATTCTGGAATACTTAACAAAGTTAAAGCTGAAGCAACTTGATTATTTAACTGGGTAGTCATAATGAACAAACTGGAAATCGTTTGGAAATATCTTACCAAGTGAGATTACGCCTGATCTGAAAATAAGCTTAAAAATCAAAAGCATTGTAGGGATTAACGACTGTTAACCCCTACATAATGTGATAAAATCAGGTAAAAATGCTAGATGCACTTCCATTGATCTAGCATTTCCAACAAGCAAAAATTAAGTGTTATTTCATTTTTTCCAGACCAGTACAAGCTGAAGTGTTAGGAGTAGTGCTTAAATTAGGTGCAGCAACTGATGTTCCTGTCTGCACACCTGTTGTCTGACAAGCAATAGCTTCAGTTTGACCAGTAGTGAGAATGACTACACCACCAGAAAAACCTTTGAGAGAACTTGGGTCTTTTGTTGTCGCTAGAACAACTGTGCTGTTTACATCGGCGCTGGGTATTGTATAATTATAGAAATCTGTTGATGAAGGAATACCTATTTTGAGCTGGTCAAACGTTGTCGCAAAGGATGTATTCTCAATCCGGTATGACTGTTGCGCTTTGTTTACTGAATTTACATAGGTTTTTGCTTCTGATTGTTTAGCTTTTGCAGCTTTGTTAAGGAAAGAAGGTAGCGCGATAGCAGATAGAATAACGATGATGATGATAACAACTAATAATTCAATCAGGGTGAAACCTTCGTTTTCTTTCTTTTTACCCAGGATGTGTTCTAAGAATTTTGCTTTCAGTTCAGTTTTCATAGTAGTTTTCCTTCAGGTGAAGTATTGTTTGTTTCTTTGTACAAATAACTTACCCACATCTGATCAGTTTCATATCACCTCTAGCAAAAATTTTTTTACCATCTTGTCAAAAGTGATGAAAATGGGCTAAAACCTTTATTTAGAAATACTTTACCTGTATATTGTTCGAGTTTAAAAGAGTTAAATAATTGTATATCTTAATTAATCTTGTTCTTGAAGCAACGAGTATCAATACTGACTCAAATCAGAGGTAAATAAGTAAAGCTTACATGATTAAATACAGGTTTTATTTTGTACTGAATACACCGATATACGATATATAATACAAAAGTTTAAGTATTACAACTATTTACGCTTAAAAGCATCCATTACTCAACCCAAAAAATTATTATGTCTATTTTTGTGCAAACCCTGAAACAGCAAGGTCTTTTTGAACAAGTGTGGATTAGATTCTCTAGCTGTAGTTAATAATATCCGCCCTTATCTCAACAAATAAATTTAAATTCGTAGTGAGGACTTTAGTCCTCATGCTCCTAGCTTTGAGCGATAAATCGCTCACTACGAACCGCACTCCAGCATAATGTAATCAAAATCATGTAACACTAATAACTGCTTTTGCAACAGGTAAAAAACCTTCACTTTCTCTATAGGTTGCGCTGTTAGATGATCAAAAGGTTTTATTGATTATGTGTATATGTTGCAGAAAATATACATAAATTACTCAAATTCAGGCGGCCATAGTTCTGATACAGCCAATTCCCAACCAGGAAGTAATTCTGGTATAGTCAGAATATCCCCATTTTCCAATACCATTGTTGCTTGATTAAATCGGTAAACTGTTACAGTCAACTTATCAGGGTCAATTAAAATACCCACTGTAGCACCCAGTTGTAAAAATAACTGTATTTTCTCTTCTAAAGGTTTAATTCTGTCTGATTTAGACTTGATTTCTACTACTAAATCAGGTACTAACTCTACAAAGTCCCGTTTACTTTTTTTCAATCTTTCCGCTTTCACAAAAGATACATCTGGTGCGCGGAGGTTTCTTTTTTCTGAGTTATTATCTATACTTGGCAAAATAAAACCAGCACTAGAACCTGTGACTCTTCCCAGTTTACGAGATAGCACCCACATATTCAAAAAGGTCAGTAACCGACCTCCTATTTCTTCAGACTCGTAATCTGATGGACCCATAATTACTATATTCCCCTCTACCAACTCCATTTGCCATTCTGGATGTTCGGTTTGTAACTGTTCTAAATCAGCAATAGTCAGAGACATAATACACCAGAAAACTCTTCTTTATTTATAGCAGGAGTCAGTAGAGGTAAAGCATCGCTCAACCCTTACATAATACAAAACCTAAACTTCCTGTTGACATCTGCCAATTAAATCTGTATCTTCAAAGTATATACATTCAGTCCAGTTGTTTAAAGGCGGAACTTTAACAGTTGATATAGAGTATGACTACAATTGTCGCCAAATGGGGAAACAGTTTAGCTATTCGCATTCCCAAATCTATAGCTGAACAAGTGCAATTAACCGAAGGAGTAGCAATAAACTTGACTCTGGAAGGTAACAGTATTGTGATTACACCACAAAAGAGAAAAAAATATACACTTGATGAGTTGCTGGAGGGTATGACTCCTGATAAATTTCATCCTGAATTTGAAACTGGAAACGCTGTGGGGAATGAAGATTGGTAGTTTCTTATTTTCCCAACAGAGGAGATATTGTTAAATTAGAATTTGGCAATAAGCAGCGGTTGACTGCTGATTCTATTAGGCGTGCATTGACTCTACAAGCTTCAGGAATGTCTTTTGATGATATTGCTAACATCTTAAATGAGGAAATACAACAACAAGGACGTGAACAAATTGGTTATCGTCCAGTTTTGGTGATATCTCCAATTAAATATAATCAAATGGCTTCTTTAATTCTAGCTTGTCCCATAACTAGCAACCGAAAAGGGCTGAGTTTTGAAGTTCCACTGGTTGAGGGAATACAAACAAAAGGAGTCGTTTTAGCTGACCAAATTAAAACATTAGATTGGAGAGCTAGAAAAGTCAAATTTGTAGAAAGTGTGCCACAGGATTTAATAGAAGAAGTACAAGCTAGGCTGGAAACTTTAATTTTATAGTGTAATTTTATAGTTTGAACCATCAGACCCCCGACTTCTTTTTTGATCTTGTCTACAAATTAGGACTTACGCAAGATTGAACTCAAAACTTGATTCTTGTTTAGGGGTAATTCATGAATTACCCCTACTTCCGTTCTATGCTGCGTAAGTCCTGAAATCATAAATTAGGGGTTGCTGAGAAAGTCTTTTCATGAGGGCATAGGAGTCAGGAGTCGTAGGGGCGAAGTAGGGGCGAAGCATTCGGAAAATAACCTGTGATAAAAATTGATAATTTATCGCCCGAATGCTTCGCCCTTACAGGAAAATAACCTGTGATAAAAATTGATAATTTATCGCCCGAA